>NZ_CP036176.1 GCF_003261575.2 Klebsiella huaxiensis
ATGACGAGCGAAAATAATAGCTTACCTCTGAATCTGCAGGAGGTTGATAAGAAAACCGGTGAAGTTGTTAAGCTGGATGTCAACAGCACCAGTACCGTTCAACCCGTTGCGCTCATGAGGCTTGGTCTCTTTGTTCCTACGCTGAAATCGACAGGAAGGAGTAAGGCTAACCGTAAAAACGTCACAGATGCGACTGAGGAGCTTGTACAGCTGTCTATCGCGAAGAGTGAAGGGTACACCGACGTCAGGATCACAGGATCGCGTCTGGACATGGACACGGACTTTAAAGTCTGGCTTGGGATCATTCGCTCCATGTCAGAGTATGGCGTAAAAAAAGACACGCTAGAATTGTCTTTTGTTGAGTTCGTTAAGATGTGTGGTTTCGATTCGCGGCGTTCAAACAAAAAAATGCGCGACCGTATCAGCAACTCCCTGTTCAAACTGGCGACCGTCACGTTGAAGTTCCAGAATGACACCAAGGGCTGGACCACACACCTGGTGCAGTCGGCTTACTATGATATCAACGAAGATATCGTGGAAATCAAGGCCGAGCCCAAACTCTTCGAGCTCTACCACATGGACCGGCGGGTGCTGCTGCGGTTGAAGGCGATCGACGCCCTGCAGCGTAAAGAGTCTGCTCAAGCCCTGTATACCTACATCGAAAGCCTGCCTCAGAACCTGGCGCCAATCTCCATGAAACGTATGCGCGATCGGCTGAATCTTACCTCAAACGTGTACACGCAGAACCATACCGTTCGCAAAGCGATGGAGCAACTGCGGGATATTGGATATCTGGATTACACCGAATTCAAACGCGGACGGGCAGCCTATTTCAGCGTGCATTATCGCAACCCGAAACTGATCAGCAGTACTGTGAAGTCGCCTCGCAAAGAGGAAGAGGCGCAGTCTCCTGAGCAGAACTATGATGAGGTCATTAAGGCTTTGAAAGCCGCGGGTATCGATCCTCAGAAGCTGGCCGAAGCGCTCACCAGTATGAAGCCTGAAAATTGACTGTAGTACGCAAAAATTCACTGCGGTATGCTCTTATTCTTCGTTATTGACTGTGATACGCATCACGCATAGCGCAGTCAATTTAACTCTCTTTATCCTTCATGCTTCCACGCATTAAATTGACTGTTGTATGGGATGTTATACGAAAAAACACTGATATTGACTGCGGCATGCACTTTAGGCGAGTAACGCGTTCCATGTATTGACTGAGAGATGATGCCCTGCACACCACAGTCAATTTTTAGGCCGCCGGTGATAGCGCATTTATGTGATATAGCGGATGCGGCGTCACAGTAATCGATAAATATACCCCATCGGGCCCAGACCGGCTCACCGTTTGTTTCTGCGAATTAGGCTTCATAAGTCCCCATAATCGCTCCCGCCGATGAGCGCAGGGAGCCATAAAAATGTTCACTATTGCGAAAGCCACAGCATAACTTGAGTTATTTTCCATAGCACGGCGCTCGCGTTATCGTTGGGGGAGCTGTTTCATCAGGGCCACCGCTTCAGTTTCCGGCATCGCAAACTGCACGCGGTGCCGTGCCGCGATGTCGAGCGCAAACACTTTCGTGTAGATCTCCGTTGAACTCACTGACTTGTGACCCATCAGCGACTGCAGCACCTTCAGGGGAATACCGGCATAGAGCATGTGCATGGCGTAGGAGTGGCGGAACGTGTGCGGTGTTACTGGCACAGAAAACGTCACACCGTCGGCCGCAGCGGTATCCACGGCTTCATTCAGCCACGTGCGGACCGTCCGGTCGGTGATCTCCCAGATACGCGCTTTTTCAGTTCTGCCGCTTCGCTTATTGCGCCGCTCGAGCGGAATTTTCAGCGTGGCCACCATCATCTGCAGCTGGCTGACGTACTGGGTGTCCGATAACGGCACCAGTCGGTGAGGCAACGTGCCTGCTGGCAACCGCCCGGCCGTCCGAGTGGATTTTTCGGCGCGCTGCTTAAGGGTGGCCAGCTGCACAAACGGATACGGTGGCGCCAGCGAAAAATCTCCCCGCGTCAGCGCCAGCGCTTCGTTAATGCGGGCACCAGTATTCCAGAGGGTGGCCAGCAGCATCTTGCGGTGCAGATCGGGGACGTAATGGAGCAGGGCGCTCACTTCGGGCGCCAGCAGATATTTCGGCAGTTCGTCCTGAACGAGAGCCATCTGGCGCAGGGCCAGGGCAGCAGGGTAATCGATGGCCACCGGCAGCTGCGCAGCTGAAAACGAAATGCCCTGACCTGGTAATGCCGGCATCATTGATTGTTATCCTCCGTGTCCGCGTATTGCTGTTTAAGTCGCACCAGTGCTTTATTTGCCAAACAGCGCTGGCATTTCATCAAACATCATCACATGGCGGGTCCGCTTCCCGCGAAAAATGCGCCGCATCATCGGCGTAAAATCACAGGGCTCCCAGCCATAAGGCCAGGTATAGTAAATCCCGTCCTTCAGCGTGCTGTCGCGTCGCTCAGGTCCCGCAACGATACGTCTGACCTCCCTGCTCAGCGCCTCACCGCGCAGGCCATACTGCCCCAGGTAGCGGCGCAGCCGCGTTCTCGGCATCCGCGGGTCGGATTTCACGTAAGCATTAATATCCATATGCTGCGTGGCGGTGATGATATTCATGCCGTACTTGCGCATGGTGTGGAAGGCGACGTTCATCACGTCTGTGCCTGTCTGTCTTTCTTCACTGATTCTGTCCATATTGTTTCCTGTCAGCCTGTTGAATTTCACCTTCGGCCTCAGCAGTTCCCCGGGTTCTTAATTCTGGCCAGTAAGCCCAAAACATCCCAACCCGTGACGTTTGTACCGGATCATTCATCCTGGTGGTCAGTATGTCCGGAAGCCGTATCCGGCCCGGTGGCCGCAGCCACTTCCTTCAGTATCGGTGTCCAGCCGCCCTGAAACCATTCTCCCGGATCTTCACCGTTGAGTACCTGCTGCAGCCAGCGGGCCGATGAACGGCGGGGCGAGTCCTGGAAATAGACGTGATGATGCTGGCCGATGACCGTCCAGAAATCAAAATCCGGGTGCTCCGGCGTCCAGTCATAAGTGTTGATGGACAGCCGTGCACCTTCTGTTTTGAGAAAGAGGAGAAACCTTTTGAGGTTGCCGTATCCGCCGCTTCCCATGCCGCTGCGCAGGTAAAAACTCTCCGTGACAACGCCGGGTGTGACCCGCTTCGTCTGTATATCCTGACGCAGGATGATCAGGGTGCCGTCATGCCTGCCGCCGGCTATTCTGAGAAACTCAAACGTGTGGTCGCCTGTACTGCCGACGGGAAAGAAAAACTCCCTGTACCCCGCAGAGCCCAGGCGGACAAACGGAAAAGGTTGCCCGCTTTCACCCAGAAGCCAGTCCGCCGAGGCATCAAAATTCCGGGCGATCGTATCTGCCAGCGTAAAGGACAGCTCCTGGCGTCCTTCCATGATATCCATCAGCACACCCGGCGAGGTATCCAGTTGCCTGCCGAAGCGGACCAGGTCAAACGTGTCCGGCGGTCTGGCTCCGGCAAATTCCCGGAAGTAATTGTCCGCCATGAGCCGGTTGAACAACCACTTCAGCCGCTTGCCCGTTTCATGCTGCCAGCGCTCCCTGTCAGACATCGCGGGCCCGGCCTGAACCACGGGCTGATAATACTCCCGGAGGGCAATCCGGATCTCCCCCTCGAGGGAACGTTCATTTTTCATTGCTGACTGCTCAATGCGCGCAAACAGCGCATCGTCAACATTTCTGGCCTGGATCTTCGCCATGACTCTTTCCTTGTGCAAAACGTATTCAGATTCGGTAAATAGTCAAGATAGTAAACATGAAACCTGATTTACCGTAAGCAGAATGAATGTATACGCAATGATTCATTTTGTACACAACGAAAGAAAACCACACATAATAAGCAGAGAAACAGTCACGCTGATAAATTACCGGATGACCATTCCGGCCTGATCCGATTTACTGCAATTTAACGGATTTCCGGAAGTGTACCACGCACACGAAATAACCACACCGCCCTTTAATGGGGTGATCGGGCGGTCACGGGGCAGGGGAGGGACACAACATATAGCGTCATCGTCAGCGGATGACACCGCTACATCTTGTGTTGCCGGGCTGGCGGGTGCCGGAGCGGTTGCGGCAGATCCGGAACTACCTTTTTTCGGATCTGAGTGAGAAAACACTTCTCCTGACACCTGACATAGCTGAGAACACATTGCATCTAAATTATTTTATGATATGGTAACAAAACAAACTTATAAACTTATAAACTTATAAGTTAGGAATGTGAACCTATTTTTCATTAATTACTGAATGTGAGGTGGTTATGCCTACGAAACACATAGACGACAACACCGCCGCGCAGCTGGACGATCTCTACGTCCGCTGTGTGACTCTGACCCAGCAACCAGTGAAAGAGGTGGAAGTGCTCCGTCTGGCGATCCTGAACGGTATCGGTAACATTACGGATAACGATATTCTCGCCTCGATGTCCGTCAAACCCACGGTCTGGGAAAAACAGGCCGACAATATCTGGGCTGAAGTCACACAGGGATGGCCGGCTGCGGGTATCCATACGCCTAATTTTGTTGAGAAGGCCGAACTGTATTCACCGCTCTGGAGGACCTTTACCAACGACGTCTGCAGAGAAGCCATCCGTAAGTCGCTTGAACCGCGCCTCCGTGAGCATTTATTCAATGATCTGTTTGGCTTTAGTACTGCTTTCACGGAGGAAGAAAACGAACGGGAAGCACAGGAAAATATGGAAAAGGAAAAAGAATATAAGGCACTCCTGCCCAACCTGAAGGGTAAATTGTATTCCGCGCTGTCGCCACAGGAGCAGGAAGTCGCGCTCTATTACAGCGATCATGAACAACTCGTTAGCTTCACCCCTGACGGGAAGGGGGATTTTACCGTCTGCCTGGCGGAGCCAGGTGATCATGACTGAGCCGGTTACCCCGATTCCAGACAGCGAAGAGGGCCCCGTAACCTTCGTTGATAGCGCTCTAAAAGCGAAGCCGCCACAACCTGCTATATCCGGGAGATACCGCCGGTCACACCGTGACGGTGAACGATGGTTGTGGACAGTTGTCGTCTTTTTTAGTGCGGTTATTCTGCTCGCCACCATCTCGGGACAGGCGGTGAAAAATGGTGACGTGGCTGCCTGTGTATCGATGCTGTTTAATGGTGTTATGGCCACTGCCGCGGTAGGGGCGTACCTGACCGCACGGAAATGGGTTCCACAACTGACGACCCAAGAAGGTTATAAAGTGGCCATCTGTCTGGTGAACGAACATTATATTTACCTCGGCATTCAGAATCCGCTGTTACGCAGCACGAACCAGGCGCTGTCCTGCTATAACGAATTTCTGCAAATCTATAATCATACAAGCAGCGCGGACTATGCCCGGAAAATAGCCATATTATCCCGTGCCATCCTTAATGAAAAAGAACGGAAAGACAGTATCGAACAGGCTGATTTTCGGCTGCGGACCTACGGCCTGTATGTGTCCCCGGCTTATTCAGACAGCATGAATGCCATGAAAGATGCCTTTACCCACAGTATAGATGCAGCGTGTTCTCTGGAAGCGATGCTGCAGAGCGATCTCATTCTCCAGAAGAAGCTGGAAGGGCTTGACAGCACGTCCGTGCAGTTCGTCTCAGACATGGAGAGGTTACTTGGAGCACGCGAACATCTGAAGGTAACCATCCTGGCTGACGGTGAGCGTTTGTCGCAAAAATGGAATGAAATGGTGGCGCTGCAGGGCGCCATTTTTAATACACATCCTCGCATCGGCGAGTTATTTTCAGTCAGAAACTAGTTCTTTCTTTTTCATGTCCCCCTGTCTTTCTTATGTTCCGGAACGGAACTGGCCATTTTCATGGCCGGTATCTGCTTCCGGTTTCACTGGTTTTTGGGATCTTGGGAGTGGAAGAAAGCTATTGATGCTGATAACGCACTAGTGAGAGGTGATTGTTGCAAAAATAAGATATTTGTTTTTATATAAAATTAGCGGTTAATAATTAACTTTACAGCAACAATAATAGCTGAACGGCATTCTCGCGCCGTTCAGCCAGACTGGTCAGGAGTGATTAAATCTTGCCACGACGGAACCACTAATCCCGAGTTCCTGTTTCCAGCTGGTAGTCACCCAGCCCGACAGAGGGTCTTCATCACTTGCATGCCATGAGGTACTGAAAGGCTGTCCGTCGGGATCGCTCAGCATGTTAAGGGATCCAAAGACATTGTTCCGGACAAGCAGGGAGTAATATCCTCCATCATTATCCCATACCTGATAGATTCCACAGTTATTAATCCTGACTGGTATAAGGCCATCGAGATTACTCTTCATATCCAGTATGATCCCCAGTTCCGCAAACCTTTCTGCGTGGTAGCTCATCTCACGTAGCTCGCTTCCCAGATGGGTTCCGAAGAAAATCAGCGTATAGTCTTCGTTGTCGGCAGTCATCTCCCTTAAATGCTTCAGCAGTTCATATTCGTCGCGGACGTTGATTGTCCGGAGGGGCTGCAGCTGACTCAGTCCATGGTAAACATCACCAAGCAGAGTCTGTTTAATGTCAGAAACAGGTGTCAGTATTACCGAATTAGTGCTGCTGATCCCACGGGCTAAGATATCTTTGGACATGCCTCCGTTAACTGACTTGGCTGTCCACGCTATCTCCCCGCTGTTTGATGTACTGTAAGAAAATTGTGAAAGCAGTGCATCCCGGGCAAGCATTAAGGGTAGTTCTCGGGTAAGAGTAAGATCGGTATTTTTCAGCAGCTCAGTATCAATCTCAGCGTTAAGAAGCTCTGAATGCATGCTCCGGCTGAAAGCCTGAATATAGGCATCGAGGGTTTCGTTAAAACGGACAATCTTATCTTTAAAGGCTTTATCAGACATTAAATATCCATCCGATGGGCTGTCTTCACGGCGTTTGAAACACTGGAGTTGATAAATAATCTGTTCCTTCTGATGATAAGTAAACAGGTTGTCGTTCAGTGCCATCCTTACGCGCTGGGTGACAGGCAGGGACTTAGCGGAAAGATAAAAAGCGATATCTGCATAACTGGCATAAATATTCCTGACATCTTCATAGGTTCCCATATAGATACGTCCTGATATGATCTCAGTTTCATTAAATGATGAAAACGCCTTTACGAGATTAGACATCGTCTTGTACCAGGAATCCTCACTGTCGCACGGACGACATTCCAGCCTGATAATAATGTCAATAATATCAGTCGAAGAAGTTAACAACGTCGTCATGAGATCATGCGCACCTGTCGGATAGACAGGTTCAGAAGTAAGAAGTCGCTTTATAACATTTTTCAGACGTACATTTTTTTTCTGCTGAACATGCGAAAGAATATATCCGGCAGTAAGCAGTCGAATATCTGTCAGTGCATTGAAAAAAATGATTGCCCGTGCAGCTTTT
This sequence comes from Klebsiella huaxiensis, assembly GCF_003261575.2. GTDB lineage: Bacteria > Pseudomonadota > Gammaproteobacteria > Enterobacterales > Enterobacteriaceae > Klebsiella > Klebsiella huaxiensis. The sequence continues at coordinate 7,436 of NZ_CP036176.1, forward strand.
TCTGAATATGCATTTCCTCTGAGGATGGCCTGCCAGGCCGGTTTGTCAGATGCCTGAGTAAGATACGACGGCGTCAGGAAAAAGCTGTGCCAGCGGTATTGTTCAAAGTGCAGTTCAAACCGATTCCGGCTGAACCAGAGTAAAAGCATATCCGCACTGTGATCTGAGGCATAGCGGTCGTCTGACATCACAGCCGTCATGACTATCCGGGCTGTCTCATAAAGATGATAAAGTAGTTCGGCCGAGTCATCATCAAACCGGTTCTCGCCACGGGCCTTAATACGTCGCCACATGTACCAGCTTTCCCATTCACCTATAAAATCTTTGACAACTTCCCTGTGACGTTGCTCCTGACTGACCGACAGAGTTTCTGCATATCCTCTTTTCCAGTTGTTCAACACGTACCATACGTAGAAAAGAGATTCCATACACTGCTGAAAATCGACGATTTCACGGCTGTCTGAATCACGATATACAGAGAATGGTACATCAATAATTTTACGGAAATATTCACCCGTTGTTTCCAGTGACTTTACCACCTCGTTACTGAAACTGTAAAAATCATGATAGAATGACTGGCTGAATGTAAATGACATACCTGAACCATGACATTCATCAATATAGTTTCCATCAGCATACCGGAAGCTTTTTTTCAATGTTGTGTATGTATCAATCAGCCGGTCTGTTGCGATGATAAAGGTACTTATATTTTTGTCTCCCAGAGCATCATAAACCTCACCATAAAAATCACGGGTAATGTGTCTGTACTCTTTCCAGTTTACTTTCGGGCCTTTTATAAAACATTGTCTGAAAAAGAACGGCCACCACCCAGGGATAATCACCTCAGTTGAGGAAAACAGTGTTATTTTGTTATCCCTTTTTGCCAGTGACGGCAGAATAACAATCGAGCCATTCTTATCCTGCACAGGTTTCAGCCGGTGTAAAAGAAAATTTAGTGGTCCAAGATACACATCGCTGATTTCGATATGATCCTCAATATGGAATTTAACCGAGTCCATACTTTCTTCGCTTGAGACAGAGTAGGGAAGAATGGTTATTCCCTTTATATAATCCTTACCTATGTGTGAACCAGGATACTGTATCCATGAGTATTTAAGGGAACGCAGAATATGATTTTCTACAATCTGGGACTGAAAATACTTCAGCATGAGGTGATCGCGTTTCTTGTCATCTAAAATGTTAAGGCTGGTAATAAAGAACCATATCGAAAGTACAATATTGAAAAGCATCCAGATTAAGGCCGTAACCGCAAATGCCGTATCAAGATATTTGTCACCGGCAGATAAAAATAACCCACTTATCAGTATAAAAGCAGCAAGTGATAGCCCACTGAGTCCTGCAAACATATAACCCGAATGCAACTGATAGGCGGTCTGAATGTGGATTCGCGAGGATTTTTTCTGAAAGAGCACACTGATCAGTCCGACAACAAGTGGGAACACAATCCCGATTATCGTCAGCTGGGCGCCCAGCAGGTTTGACATCCATTCAGGAAGTTTAGTGACGTTTTTTAGGTAATTAGCCGCAAAGATACTAAATTCAGCACGAAAGCCTATCGCTATGAGGACAGCACTGCCTGCCATAGACCAGAGCAAAAACATGGCCTTCAGATAATGCGTGGAGCAGTAAACCTGCGCCCTTTCAACAAGGTTCCAGCGATGCTTCTTATATGTCTTATTTCCTTTGAGGGTGCGTTTGAGTTGTGCTCTGACTTTAGTAGTGAGGCGATTAAGCAGTATGCCAGACATAGCGTTCCTGATATGTGGGTGGTCAACCTCTTCATCATACGTCCTGTGAGAAGAGTATTTCTGTAAAAATCTCAATCTTGCATTCTTCAGGTCAGTTCAGAGTTTAGATCCGGAACTGGCTTTTTTCGGATCCCGGATGACAAAACGCATGATATTTCCTGTAAATGCAATTATTCATAACATTTATATTCATATATGTTAAAAGTGCGAAATTAGCATCAGTTGTTGGTTATTATTAAGATTTCAGCAACAAACCGTATCCCACCCGCTTCGTTAAAAAAACCGAAGGTCATCAGAAGCGCTCACTGATCGTTCCGGGCTGAGACGGTGGCAGCGTCACGGGTAATGTCTCTATTTTATTGGTCGTGAGGAAGGCCGGATAATGGCCAAACTAAGAAGCCATAGCATTGGGGGCAGCCTGCTGATCTGGTATGATCGAGCAGAGGCTCATCTCAATGAGCAATCCCCGCAACAAATTTTTTCGGGGTGCAACAGACCCTTTAGTGTCCAGGCCTGAAAAAAAAGAAAGCACGGTCTCTGAGAGACTACGGTCCTTACGCAACCATACCGGTTAGCGAGCTTTATATTTTCATTATGACTATCTGTATAACAGGGGAATGAATGTGATTAAAAAAATATGCGAAGTGATTGATGGAGAGTATGTCTGTGACATTGATATCAGTGTGGAAGAATGGAAAACTTTATTAACAAATGATAAAGTTTTTGACACAAAAAGTATTGCAGCGTTAAAAAAATGGTTTATTGAGCCAAATCATTCCTGCACATGCTTCGATATTGGTAAGAAGTACGACCTGCACAGCATGAGTGCTAATGGAGTCATAAACGGACTGGGTGGCAGAGTTCAAAAAGAACTTGGTAGATTCGAGGTTAAAGGTGTCGGAAATATCGCATCCGGTACAAAATTCATTACCGTAATGAAGAGTAAAGAAATCGGCGGAAAACCCAAAAGAAACTTATGGACAATTCGTGAGGAACTTGTTCAGGCAATTAACGAACTGGATTTTTTTGGTACAACAGAAATGGCCAGCAGTGAGTATTACTCTGACGATGAGTTGATCAATGCCATAGAGAAAAGTAATATCTTTGACAACGTTCAGACGTTTGAATATACAGGGGAAGCCAAACCAAAGAAAAATGCAATAGAAGTAAAAAATGGCCTCTCGTATCCCAGGAGTAAAGGTGTATCCCAAAATGCGCTGAATAAAGCAGGTTACAGATGTGAAGTCGATAGTGACCACCCAACATTCAGAAGGCGAAATTCATCCTTAAATTACACAGAACCTCATCACATTGTACCTATGTCCAGGCAAGATGCTTTTGACACATCTCTTGATGTTGAAGAAAATATCATATCTCTGTGTTGCAATTGCCATAAACAAATTCACCTTGGTCAGGGTTATGAAGATATGCTGAAAGAAATATACACTGCGCGAAAAAGGTTATTAAAAAAAGTTGGTATTGATATATCACTGGAAAACTTGATTCTTTATTACAAAATGGAAAGTAAGTGAGATTCAAACGAGAGTGATACCTTCGTTTTATTGGTCGGGATGAACAGCAGATGATGTTTCCGGCAAGTATCGGGTCCAGAAACTTTCTGTTAAAAAAGAGGTAAAAGTAGTCTTGAGCCCTGACTGCGAATTGCCATTGCGCATGACCAGAGAACAGGACGAACCCCTGCCAAACCCAGGCATGAGAAACACCTTTAAAACATAGACTTAATTAAAATCAGCAATTCCCATCGAAATAATAAGCAAGCAGAATTGGCTCAGGTGAATTTCACTCGGTGCAGTGCATGCGCTGGGGGGGTTAAAAGGAAAAACCCGAAATGAATCGGGTTTTGATTAATTAACGATTAACAGGTTCCCGTGCCCGGGAACACTCTGACTGTACGCGCAATATATTATTTCCGCAATCATTATTTTTGATTACCAAGCCATTTATTCATCTGCTCAATTTCACCTTTTTGAGCTTTAATTATGTCCTGCGCGAGCTTTCTCATTTCCGGATCTTTTCCGTATTTTAGCTCGGTCTCAGCCATTGCTATTGCCCCTTCATGGTGTGCTACCATGCCTTTCGCAAAAGCCTTGTCGGGATCGGAATCTTTTACAGCGGCCATCATTTTGTCATGCATACCTTTCATGCCGGACATATATTCCTGTGACGATGCCGATGAGGATATATCTGACATTTTCATTTCTGAATGTTCTGCGGAAATCGCTGGCAGGGATAACATCAGTATAACAAAAAGCGAATTTGTGATTTTCATATAATAAACCCTTTCAGATGGTTACCGGATAAGTTTAGCTGAGTCAGACAAAAAAGCCCCCTGAAGGGGGCAAAAAATAACAACATATCCGTATAAGGGACAATCTATCAAGGAAAGGGTAACCGCACGGAAACTTCAGTTGTCATCAGCCCGCATTGATCATGCGGCGGTGTGCATCAGCCATAGCCTGATGGGGGCCGGACTGACCGTTATTCGTAAATTCATGGGCAACAGCTGCTCTTTCATGTTCATTCATCGCCGCAAACGAAGTCGCCGGGCGGGAAGCGTTAACGGTGCCAGTTCCCATCATCTTCTGATGACTTTCCGCCATTTTTTTATGTGCATCTGCTGAACCATTGTTCATGGTTTCATGAACAATAATAGCCTGTTCATGCTGATCCATACCGGCCATCCGTGGGGCTGCCCCCTGGATGGCGGCTGGAGTTGAAGAAGACTGCATCTGATGGGCCGGAGCCTGAGCATTATTGACACGCTCATGGATATTTACGGTTTCAGTGGCCCAGGCCGTAGAAATTAAGCTCAAACCTAACACTGATGCTAAGACGATATTTTTCATGGTAACTCTCCATTTCTGAATTAGTGATGTCCGTGAATTTCGATCTGTGTCCTCAGTAGTACAACTGACAACTCTACAGACCTTATTCCGCCGGGATGAGGCTTTAATACAACTCCTGGCTTGTGCTGATGCCGTGTATGGATGAAGTAATAATGCCTTCCTGATAAGTTGCACTAATTATATCGAATGGCTTCTGTTTGCTGCATGACAGGCTAATGACATCTTTGTCATTTACATCTTTATTTTCAGCATTGGGTTTCCGGGATCATTTTCTCCAGTCTGGGCACGGATAAGATAAAACGCGTGGAGCGTACGTCTGATTCCACCTGCACTCTTCCGTGATGTGCTTCCACGATTGACTTCACAATCGCAAGGCCGATGCCGCTGCCTTCTCCTTTTCGTTGTCTGGATGGATCCACCCGATAAAAACGGTCAAACAGCCTTGATAAATGTTCTTCAGGGATCGGTTTCCCCGGATTTTCAATCACAAGGTCAAAAAAGCTCTCCTGCTCTCTTATTGAGACGGTGATTGCCTGTCCCTCCGGGGTATAACGCAGGGCATTGGATAACAGATTATTGATCGCCCTTCTGAACATTTGTGGATCTCCCTCAACCAGGCAGGGCATCCCGTTAAATTTGAGCGTGATATTGCGTTCTTCGGCCCAGGCTTCGAAAAACTCGAAGACTTTCATGACTTCCGCTCTGAGGTCAAACATGACCCTGTCAGGTATCAGCTGATTATTATCTGCCTGTGCCAGGAACAGCATATCGCTGACCATTTTGGTCATCCGGTTATACTCTTCAAGACTGGAATAGAGGACATCCTCAAGTTCCCTCTGTGTTCGATCCTGACTCAGTGCGATTTCAGTCTGCGTCACCAGATTGGTGATGGGCGTTCTGATCTCATGCGCGATATCGGCAGAGAAATTGGCCTGGCGGGTAAAGACATCCTCAATCTTTCCAATCATATGATTGAACGAGATAACCAGTTGCTCCAGCTCAATGGGAACGCGTGTCGGTTCCAGTCGCGCATCAAGATTCTCGGAGGTGATGTTTTTAATGGCATTGCTGACATTACGAAGGGGCAGGTGCCCCTGACGGACAGCGATTCGAATGATCAGAACAATCAACAGGCTTATCACGACGGCAATCGCAATCAGGTTCTTTTTCAGCGCATCGAGGTAATGGAGATGGAAATTAATGGATAGGCCAGTCAGCATGACATAGTTCTGCTGTTTGCCCTGAAATATCGCCTGACCAGAGGAGGCGATAATCCGGTATGTTTCCATCTTCATTTCGGACCCGGTATCCATCGGTCCCGCAGGATCCTCCACCGTCCAGAGAAAGACATCCCGTGCGCGGCTGTGCTCGCTAAAATCTGCTGAATTCACTGCCGGGCGTAGTGCCGCCCCCTGAGTTGAGCTAAAGAGCACTTCACCCCTGGGATTGAGGAGCAAAAGGGCAACGTTGCGGTAGCTGGCAATTGATTCCTTTATTTTGCTTATTTTTTTATCATCCGGATCCACCGGGGACTGCAGTATACGGTTCAGTGTGGTGCTGATTTGTTGAAGATCGCTGACATCCTGCTCGGCAAAATGATTTTCAACAGAATGCAGCATAAACCAGGTGAAGGCGATAAAAGCCAGTATCGTGGACAGGCTGATAAAAAAGGTCAGCCGCAGAGCGAGTGAGAAAGGGCGTCTGGAAGGTTTGCTATGCATCCGGGACCTCCAGCATGTAGCCCACGCCCCGGACTGTCTGGATCAGCTTTGTCTCGTAATCGTTGTCTATTTTAGCGCGGAGTCGCTTTACTGCGACATCGATCGCATTAGTGTCGCTGTCAAAATTCATGTCCCAGACCTGAGAGGCAATCAGGGAGCGGGGAAGAACCTCGCCCTGATGGCGAATGAAGAATTCCAGCAGGCTGAACTCTTTACTGGTGAGCACAATGCGGTTTCCGGCGCGACTGACTTTTCTGGATACGAGATCCATCGAGAGATCAGCCACCCTAAACTGGTTTTCCGTGATCATCGTGTTTCCCCGCCTCAGAAGGGTTCTCACCCGGGCCAGCAGTTCGGCAAACGCAAAGGGTTTAACCAGATAATCGTCCGCACCCAGTTCCAGTCCTTTGACCCTGTGTTCGATCGTGCCGAGGGCCGTCAGTAGTAAGACCGGCATACCCTTTCCGGCAGTGCGCAGCATGCGGATGATATCCCAGCCGTTCACATCAGGCAGCATGATGTCCAGAATGACTAAATCATACTCGGCTGTCATGGCGAGATGATATCCGGTAAGACCATTATCAGCGTGATCCACTACGAACCCTGCCTCTGTAAGCCCTTTGCTGAGATATTCACCTGTTTTAATTTCGTCTTCGACGATCAATATTTTCATCTTGCTCCCCGTCTGGCTGCTAATGTCATTCTATTGCGCACACGATCGTAATCAACGAATTACCGTAAAAATGACAACATTGTCATTATTCTGTCACCCGACAAACAGAGTGCATTCTGTAAAGTAAACCTGGTAATACTCTGGACTTCATTTGAACCATTTACCAGGTCTGCCTGGACGAGAAGCAATATGTTCAAATTAAAACTACTCAGCATCAGCACAATCTTCATTCTGGCTGGTTGTGTCTCTCTGGCGCCTGAATATCAGCGTCCGGCAGCACCGGTACCCCAGCAGTTTTCACTGTCCCGTAACAGCCTGACGCCAGCGGTGAATGGCTATCAGGATACGGGCTGGCGTAACTTTTTTGTCGATCCCCAGGTCACCCGGCTGATTACTGAAGCCCTGACTAATAACCGTGATTTGAGAATGGCTGCACTGAAGGTTGAAGAGGCCCGGGCCCAGTTCAACGTCACGGATGCAGATCGTTATCCCCAGCTGAATGCCTCATCCGGGATCACATACAGCGGTGGTCTGAAAGGTGACAAGCCGACCACACAGGAGTACGACGCAGGTCTGGAGTTCAGTTATGAGCTCGATTTTTTCGGCAAACTTAAGAACATGAGTGATGCTGATCGCCAGAACTACTTTGCCAGCGAAGAAGCCCGTCGGGCCGTACACATCCTGCTGGTCTCCAGCGTTTCACAAAGCTATTTCAGCCAGCAACTGGCGTACGAACAACTTCGTATTGCGCGGGAAACGCTGAAAAATTATCAACAGTCCTATGCTTTCGTTGAGCAGCAGCTCGTGACCGGGAGTACGAACGTTCTGGCACTTGAACAGGCGCGAGGACAAATCGAAAGTACCCGCGCCGAAATAGCCAAACGAGAAGGCGATCTGGCTCAGGCAAACAATGCCCTGCAACTGGTGCTGGGAACGTACCGCGCACTTCCGTCAGAAAAAGGGATGAAAGGCGGGGAGATAGCCCCAGTAAAATTGCCACCAAATCTGTCTTCACAAATTTTGCTGCAGCGACCGGATATTATGGAAGCGGAATATCAGCTGAAAGCGGCTGATGCCAATATTGGCGCAGCGCGAGCGGCCTTTTTCCCCTCAATTACCCTGACCAGTGGTCTTTCCGCAAGCAGTACGGAGCTGTCCAGCCTGTTTACGTCAGGAAGTGGAATGTGGAATTTTATCCCTAAAATTGAAATTCCTATATTTAATGCTGGCAGGAATAAAGCCAATCTGAAGCTGGCTGAAATTCGCCAGCAACAGTCGGTGGTTAATTACGAACAAAAAATTCAGTCAGCCTTTAAGGATGTTTCCGACACGCTTGCGCTGCGCGACAGCCTTAGCCAGCAACTTGAGTCACAGCAGCGTTATCTTGATTCACTTCAGATAACTCTCCAGCGTGCCAGAGGATTATATTCCAGTGGTGCTGTCAGTTACATTGAAGTGCTGGATGCAGAGCGTTCTCTCTTCGCTACGCAGCAAACCATTCTCGATCTTACCTATTCCCGGCAGGTTAACGAAATTAATCTGTTTACCGCACTGGGTGGCGGTTGGGTAGAGTAAATTTATTTAATTAATCAGGAAATTTAAAATGCGTAATTCATTTAAAGCCGTTTTATTTGGTGCCTTCTCTGTCATATTTTCTGCCGGTCTTCATGCTGAAACACATCAGCATGGTGATATGAATGCTGCCAGTGACGCTTCGGTACAGCAGGTTATCAGGGGCTCCGGTGTCGTTAAAGCCATTGATATGAATAGTAAAAAAATCACCATTTCGCACGAAGCTATCCCTGATGTGGGCTGGCCTGCAATGACCATGCGCTTCACTTTTGTTAATGCAGACGACGCTATTAATGCCCTGAAAACTGGCAGCCACGTTGATTTCTCGTTTATTCAGCAGGGTAATATTTCTTTACTTAAAAGCATTAACGTGACGCAGTCCTGATTGGCTGTCCGGAGCGATTACATCCTGTGCGCCTGTACATTCACATAGGTATATGTGTGAGTTAACCGTCAGGCGCATATGCCAGGTGTTTTGATTTTTTAGCGGAAAATTGTATGGCTTCTTTAAAGATAAAATATGCTGCAATAATTATCAGCAGCCTCATAGCAGGGGGGCTGATATCGGTTACTGCCTGGCAGTATGTAAACTCAGCACAAAAGACAGAAAAAACAGAACAAAAGGCACCGGAACGAAAGGTGCTTTTCTGGTATGACCCAATGAAACCGGATACCAAATTTGATAAACCCGGAAAATCGCCCTTTATGGATATGGACCTGGTGCCAAAATATGCTGATGACAGTGGCGATAAAAGCAGTGGCGGGATCCGTATCGACCCAACCCAGGTTCAGAATCTGGGATTAAAAACGCAAAAAGTCACACGAGGAATGCTGAATTATTCTCAGACAATCCCGGCTAATGTCAGCTATAACGAGTATCAGTTTGTTATTGTGCAGGCGCGTTCTGACGGGTTTGTCGAAAAAGTCTACCCCATGACGATTGGCGATCATGTGAAGAAGGGGACGCCACTTATCGATATTACCATTCCGGACTGGGTGGAAGCACAGAGTGAATTCCTTCTGTTATCCAGCACCGGTGGTACTTCCACGCAAATTAAAGGCGTTCTGGAACGGCTTCGCCTGGCAGGTATGCCGGAAGAGGATATTCAGAGACTGCGTTCTACCCGGAGCATTCAGACCCGTTTTACCATTAAAGCACCTATTGATGGTGTCATTACTGCATTTGACCTGCGCACCGGCATGAATATTTCGAAAGATAAGGTGGTGGCTCAGATTCAGGGAATGGACCCGGTCTGGATCAGCGCTGCAGTGCCAGAATCTATCGCCTATCTGCTGAAAGATACGTCGCAGTTTGAAATTTCGGTACCGGCTTATCCGGATAAAACATTCCATGTCGAAAAATGGAATATTCTTCCCAGCGTGGATCAGACAACCCGTACGCTTCAGGTCCGTCTCCAGGTTTCTAATAAGGATGAGTTTCTCAAGCCGGGCATGAATGCCTATCTGAAACTGAATACCAGAAGCCAGGAGATGCTGCTGATACCAAGCCAGGCCGTTATCGATACCGGCAAAGAACAGCGCGTGATTACTGTTGATGATGAAGGCAAGTTTGTGCCGAAACAGATCCACGTTCTGCATGAGTCACAGCAACAGTCCGGCATCGGCTCCGGCCTGAATGAAGGCGATACCGTGGTGGTCAGTGGCCTGTTCCTCATTGACTCTGAAGCCAATATTACGGGCGCACTGGAACGTATGCGCCACCCTGAAAAAACAGAAAGCAGTATGCCAGCAATGTCTGACCAGCCTGTAAATATGCATTCAGGGCACTGAGGAGACGACGATGATTGAATGGATTATCCGGCGCTCTGTCGCCAACCGTTTCCTGGTCATGATGGGGGCCCTGTTTCTCAGCATCTGGGGCACATGGACGATTATTAACACGCCTGTCGATGCCTTGCCTGACCTGTCAGATGTGCAGGTCATTATCAAAACCAGCTATCCCGGCCAGGCCCCGCAGATTGTAGAAAACCAGGTCACCTATCCACTTACCACCACCATGCTGTCCGTGCCTGGCGCAAAAACCGTGCGTGGTTTTTCACAGTTCGGTGATTCGTATGTGTATGTCATTTTTGAAGACGGCACCGATCTGTACTGGGCCCGTTCCCGCGTGCTGGAGTACCTGAACCAGGTACAGGGAAAACTGCCCGCCGGTGTGAGTTCTGAAATCGGTCCGGACGCCACGGGGGTGGGCTGGATATTTGAATATGCCCTTGTCGATCGTAGCGGAAAACACGACCTTTCAGAACTGCGTTCTCTGCAGGACTGGTTCCTGAAATTTGAGCTGAAAACCATCCCGAACGTGGCTGAGGTCGCTTCGGTTGGCGGCGTGGTGAAACAGTACCAGATTCAGGTCAATCCGGTAAAACTGTCTCAGTATGGTATCAGCCTGCCCGAAGTGAAACAGGCCCTTGAATCGTCTAACCAGGAGGCCGGTGGCTCATCCGTTGAAATGGCCGAAGCTGAGTATATGGTCCGTGCCAGCGGTTATCTTCAGAGCATTGATGATTTTAATAACATCGTCCTGAAAACAGGCGAGAACGGCGTGCCGGTTTATCTGCGGGATGTTGCCCGCGTGCAGACCGGGCCTGAAATGCGGCGTGGTATTGCCGAGCTGAACGGCCAGGGCGAAGTCGCTGGCGGCGTGGTGATCCTGCGGTCGGGTAAAAATGCACGCGACGTTATCACGGCAGTGAGGGATAAACTTGAGACGCTGAAGGCCAGCCTGCCGGAAGGCGTTGAAATCGTGACCACCTACGATCGCAGCCAGCTCATCGACCGGGCGATTGATAACCTCAGTTCCAAACTTCTGGAAGAGTTTATCGTGGTGGCCATCGTCTGTGCCCTGTTCCTGTGGCACGTACGTTCTGCCCTGGTGGCGATTATCTCTCTGCCGCTTGGTCTGTGTATCGCCTTTATCGTCATGCACTTCCAGGGACTGAACGCCAATATCATGTCGCTGGGAGGGATAGCGATTGCCGTCGGTGCGATGGTGGATGCCGCCATTGTGATGATTGAGAATGCGCATAAGCGGCTTGAGGAGTGGGATCATCAGCATCCGGGTGAGCAGATTGACAACGCCACCCGCTGGAAGGTGATTACCGATGCCTCCGTTGAAGTGGGACCCGCACTGTTTATCAGCCTGCTGATCATCACCCTGTCCTTTATTCCTATCTTTACCCTGGAAGGTCAGGAAGGACGTCTGTTTGGCCCGCTGGCATTCACGAAAACGTACTCCATGGCGGGCGCGGCCGCGCTGGCCATCATCGTCATTCCGATTCTGATGGGATTCTGGATCCGGGGGAAAATTCCTGCAGAGACCAGTAACCCCCTGAACCGGGTACTGATCAAAGCGTATCATCCATTGCTGTTGCGGGTTCTCCACTGGCCAAAAACAACCCTGCTGGTTGCGGCCTTGTCCATTTTCACCGTTATCTGGCCGCTGAGCCAGGTGGGCGGTGAGTTTCTGCCGAAGATTAACGAGGGCGACCTGTTGTATATGCCGTCGACCCTGCCGGGTGTCTCTCCGGCTGAAGCTGCAGCGCTCCTGCAGACGACGGACAAGTTAATCAAAAGCGTTCCTGAAGTGGCCTCTGTATTTGGCAAGACCGGTAAAGCAGAGACCGCCACGGATTCCGCACCGCTCGAAATGGTTGAAACCACGATCCAGCTCAAACCTGAGGATCAGTGGCGTCCAGGCATGACGATTGACAAGATTATTGAAGAACTCGACAGGACCGTCCGTTTACCGGGGCTGGCAAACCTCTGGGTGCCGCCAATCCGTAACCGTATTGATATGCTCTCAACCGGGATCAAAAGCCCGATAGGTATCAAGGTGTCCGGAACGGTTCTGTCCGATATCGATGCAACGGCGCAGAGTATCGAAGCGGTCGCCAAAACCGTACCCGGCGTAGTGTCTGCTCTCGCAGAGCGACTGGAAGGCGGGCGCTACATTGATGTGGATATCAACCGGGAAAAAGCCTCCCGCTACGGAATGACGGTGGGCGATGTGCAGCTGTTCATCTCATCAGCCATCGGCGGCGCGACGGTAGGGGAAACGGTTGAAGGCGTGGCCCGGTACCCGATTAATATCCGCTATCCGCAGGATTACCGGAACAGCCCGCAGGCCCTGAAACAGATGCCGATCCTGACCCCGATGAAGCAGCAGATCACGCTGGGCGATGTTGCGGATATTAAGGTCGTTTCCGGGCCGACTATGCTGAAAACGGAAAATGCCCGTCCAGCCAGCTGGATTTACATTGACGCGCGCGGCAGGGATATGGTGTCGGTGGTTAATGACATTAAAACGGCGATCAGTCAGAAAGTGAAACTGAGACCGGGTACCAGCGTGTCATTCTCCGGACAGTTTGAACTGCTTGAGCATGCCAACAAGAAACTGAAGCTGATGGTGCCGATGACGGTGATGATCATCTTCATCCTGTTGTATCTGGCATTCCGCCGGGTTGATGAAGCCCTGCTGATCCTGATGAGCCTGCCGTTCGCCCTGGTTGGCGGGATATGGTTCCTGTACTGGCAGGGCTTCCATATGTCTGTCGCAACCGGAACGGGGTTTATCGCTCTGGCCGGGGTGGCAGCAGAGTTTGGCGTGGTCATGCTGATGTATCTGCGTCATGCCATTGAAGTGCACCCGGAATTGTCCCGTAAAGAGACGTTCACACCGGAAGGTCTTGATGAAGCCCTCTATCATGGTGCCGTGCTGCGTGTCCGGCCGAAAGCCATGACCGTGGCGGTGATCATTGCGGGTCTGCTGCCAATACTCTGGGGAACCGGTGCAGGTTCAGAAGTCATGAGCCGTATCGCGGCACCCATGATTGGTGGGATGATCACGGCTCCGCTGCTGTCCCTGTTCATAATTCCTGCCGCCTACAAATTAATCTGGCTGCGCAGACATAAAAAAAGCGTGTCATAACCCTGTAAGGGCATCCTCTGTGGGTGCCCTTCTGTACTGATTCATCCTGACGTCAGGGGTTATATCGATAATATACAGAGGTGAGTATGAAAAAAGTGGTCCTGGTGGCCCTGGCTCTCGGCCTTTCACTGCCCGCAATGGCGAGTGAAAAAGTGATTGATATGTACAAATCTGAAAACTGTGGCTGTTGTTCCCTGTGGGGCAAGGCGATGGAAAAAGACGGGTTTGAAGTACGAACTCACGTCATGAATGATCAGGCGCTGTCAGCCCTGAAAGAAAAGCATGCTATTCCTGCAGGACTACGAAGTTGTCATACCGCGGTTGCCGGTAATTTGATCATTGAAGGCCATGTGCCTGCGACAACGATACATAAGGCAATGCAGTCTGGTTCGGGTATATACGGTCTCGCCACCCCCGGTATGCCAGCAGGAAGCCCGGGAATGGAGATGGGAGCCCGAAAAGAGGCTTACGATGTTATCGCATTCTCACCGGATGGAAGTAAAAAAGTCTTCCAGCGAATCGAATAGTCAGCGGAACGGCTGATAACGGGACGCCGGTAGCAGGCACTCCTGTGCCGGCGATATTCGTGGTAATCGCATCCATGACATACCCTGAAGACAGAAGATGCTTCGGTATGCATAAGGAGAGTTACTGTGAAAAATGACAATGCAGTGCAACACAACAACCAGACTGCTTCTGAGCAGACATTATCCCCGGACGAGGGCCACGTATTGCATAAGGTGAGAGATCCCGTGTGCGGGATGGCCATCCTGCCCGACAGGGCGCACAGCAGCATTCGATACCAGGACCATCAACTTTATTTCTGCTCCGCCAGCTGTGAGAGTAAATTTAAAGCCCATCCCGATCGTTATCTTACCGAAGATGCCAGTGAACATTCCCATCACCATCACCACGATCATCACGAAGTCAGCCCTGATCAGATAAAACAGCCTCACCACCAGGCGGAAAAAGAGAATTCTGAAGGTGTGTGGACATGTCCGATGCACCCGGAGATACGCCGCAGTGGTCCCGGAAGCTGTCCTGTCTGTGGAATGGCACTGGAGCCGCTCGTAGCTACGGCATCCACGGGGCCGAGTGATGAACTTCACGACATGACAAGACGCTTCTGGCTGGGGTTGTTGCTGGCGTTTCCGGTTCTGGTACTCGAAATGGGATCTCATCTGTTTCCCGACTTGAGGAATACAGTACCGCCACAGTACAACACATGGCTGCAGCTGCTTCTGGCCTCCCCTGTCGTGTTGTGGTGTGGCTGGCCATTCTTCGCCCGGGCCGTAATGTCGTTACGTAACCGCTCCCTGAATATGTTTACCCTTGTTGCAATGGGGACCGGCGTAGCCTGGGTTTACAGCGTCATTGCAACCGTCTTCCCCTCCTGGTTTCCTGCATCGTTCAGAAACATGGATGGCCTGGTGGCCGTTTATTTTGAAGCCGCAGCAGTTATTACGGTGCTTGTTCTGCTGGGACAGGTCCTTGAATTGCGGGCAAGGGAACAAACCTCAGGTGCCATTACTGCGCTTCTTAACCTTGCCCCCAAAACCGCCAGGCGGCTGGATCAAGACGGTCATGAAACGGATATTAATGCGGAAGATGTCCTGCCTGGCGATAAGCTCCGCATCAGACCTGGAGAGAGTATTCCGGTCGACGGTATCGTGGTCGAAGGCAAAACAACCGTTGATGAATCGATGGTGACCGGGGAATCTATGCCTGTTACCAAAACGGAGGGTGACCCTGTCATCGGGGGGACCATTAATCAGACAGGTAGTCTTATCATCCGTGCAGAGAAAGTCGGTGATGAAACGATGCTCTCACGAATTGTTCAGATGGTCGCTGATGCACAGCGTTCGCGGGCCCCCATCCAGAGAATGGCTGACAGCGTTTCAGGCTGGTTTGTTCCTCTGGTGATACTTATCGCGGTTGTTGCTTTCATGATCTGGTCTGTCTGGGGGCCCGAGCCCAGGATGGCGCACGGTCTCATTGCGGCTGTGTCGGTCCTGATTATTGCCTGTCCCTGCGCGCTGGGGCTGGCCACGCCGATGTCGATAATGGTGGGGGTGGGCAAAGGAGCCCAGGCCGGGGTGTTAATCAAGAATGCCGAAGCCCTTGAGCGTCTTGAAAAAGTGGACACGCTGGTTGTCGACAAAACAGGCACGCTCACGGAAGGTTCGCCGACGGTGACAGGGATTATCAGTCTCAATCCGGGTGGGGAAACATCTCTTTTGCGTGTAACGGCCGCAGTGGAAAAAGGCTCGCAGCATCCGCTGGGTATGGCAGTAGTTAAAGCAGCACAGGAAAAGGGGATCGCAATACCCGCAGTCACTCATTTCAATGCGCCGTCGGGTAAAGGTGTCTCAGGCGATGTCGAAGGTCAACGGGTTGTTATTGGTAATGAACTGGCTATGCAGGAAAGCAGTATCGTTATTGATAATCAAAAGGCCGTTGCGGATACGTTGCGGATGGAAGGCGCTACCGTTATCTATGTGGCCACAGACGGGCACCTTGCAGGCCTGATAGCTATCTCGGATCCCGTGAAAGCAACCACGCCGGATGCGCTTAAAGCTTTGCGTCAGGCGGGGATCCGCATCGTTATGCTCACCGGGGATAACCAGCTTACCGCTGAAGCAGTCGCACGGAAACTGGGAATAGATGAGGTTGAAGCCGGGATTCTGCCGGATGGCAAAAAAGCAGTGATAACCCGACTGAAAGCGTCTGGCCATGTGGTTGCGATGGCCGGAGACGGTGTGAATGATGCCCCGGCGCTGGCAGCGGCTGACGTGGGTATAGCCATGGGAACGGGTACAGATGTGGCAATTGAAAGTGCCGGAGTCACCCTTCTCAAAGGCGACTTGATGATACTGAACAGGGCCCGTCATCTGTCAGAAATCACCATGAAAAATATCCGACAGAATCTGTTTTTTGCATTTATCTACAACGCACTTGGCGTGCCTGTGGCTGCAGGTCTGCTTTATCCTGTGTATGGAATACTGCTGTCGCCAGTTATTGCGGCGGCGGCCATGGCTCTTTCCTCCGTCAGCGTCATTGTGAATGCGTTGCGTCTGAAAAGTGTCAGGCTCGGGAAATAACCCTGAATGAAGGGTCTGTTACTAACAGAAGGAGTCCGGTATGAAAAGTACCACCTATGCGCTTATTGCTGTCGCCGCGATTGCGGCATTTGCTCTCCTGCGCGAACACTGGTCACATGTGGCAGGCTACTGGCCATATCTGTTACTGCTGCTTTGTCCGCTCATGCATCTTTTCCACGGTCACGGGGGGCATGGAGATCATCAACATCACGGAAGTGAAAACGATAAAAAAAATTAATCCGGCAGACGGGACCGCGTCGCGGTCCCGTTATCAGTCCAGGTATCGTTCGTAGTCTCTGGCATGCGCAAAGGCATGCTGTTCGAGTTTGTTATCAGCGGGTGCCGCCGTCCGGAACGCCAGTGAGTTAACAGGATTGTTATTGATGACCAGCTCGTAATGCAGATGAGGACCGGATGAACGTCCGCTGTTACCGGATAACGCAATAGCGTCTCTCCGGGTAACCCTGGCCCCTTTAGTAACGAGTATTTTATTGAGGTGGAGATAGCGAGTTTTAACACCGGCTTTTCCCGTTACTTCAACAAAATATCCCATGGTACTGTTGTATTCGGCCCGGGTGATTTTTCCGTCGATGACGCTGACTATTTTCGTGTTCATGGGCATGGAATAATCAATGCCATTATGGGGACTCACTTTTCCCGATACCGGGTTAAGTCTTGCAGGATTGAAAGGCGAACTGAGTCTTGCTGTGGCCGGTAACGGATAATCGAGACTGCCTTTCCCGGAAGTATCGGAAAGGTTATAGAACTTTTTATCTGATATACGATACGCCGTGTAATTAAATGAACCGGACGTAAATTTATAGGCCACGACACGTGATTTTCCCGCTTTCTTTTGCAGTACGAGTTTTAATGATTCATTTTTTTTCAAATGCCGCAGATTAAACCGGGAAGGCAAGGAGCGCTGAAGAGTAGCGATCTCGTTCGATTCCAGCCCCGAACGGGTGGCTGAAAGGTAGGCATTTTCTTTTACGACATCGGTAGAATACATTTACTGGAATTCGCCGTTAGCATGAACACTGCGGCGTATGCTAGGGGTTTTCAGGAGGCGTGTCATCTGTCAGTTAATCGGGAGCACCGTTGATGGTCGTCATTTTTGTAACATATCTTGTTTCCCGTTTGCTCCTGAAGCTCTGGGAACTGTATGACCAGCCCGACGGTGATGATTAACGGGACTGAAACAGGTTACGGCAGAGCAATATGGGGCTCATGTCCTGCTACGTAACCCGTCAGTAAAGCCCTGCTGCGCACCTGACGCTAAGCACTAACCCGCCTGCAGTTACCTGGTCGAATACAGCCCGCGAAGCTTTCTTGCCTGCGTCTGATGTGCTTCCGCACCGGCATTATTGACCTGCTCATGCACGAGAGCGGCTTTTTCTCCGGCATTCAGTTCGTTAAAAGAAGAAGACGAGGTCTTTGAATTTGCATCACTGCCGGACAGCATTTTTTTATGTTCCTCAATCATTTTCTGATGCGCATAGGACGCGCTGTTGTTCATAAATGAATGAGCAACAATGGCCCTTTCATGTTCATTCATTTCAGAGAATGAGGGCGTGTTGTTTTTATTAACCCTGTCCGGTAAGTTTTCATGCGTCGAGGAGTTCATATGACTGACGGCTGAGGCATTATTAACAAATCGATGTGCTTCATGGGCAATATCACTGGACTGAGCAAAAGCTGCCCCACAAAATAAAGCTGTAAACGCAGTGGTCGTGATTAATATATTCATGTGTAATTACCTTCTGAGGTACATAAAAGATGTCCTTATGATCATATATAAAAATAATCAACCTGTGGGGAAGATGACGTAAATGTAATACAGCTATGTACATTACACGATTGTAATGAATTTGTTTCTTAAGGTGTGCTAGATTCATTTCATTGTAAGTGGATGAACCAGTAATTTAATTTAAATCGGTTCTCGAATTCTGTCAGTAACCATACTTTAAATAAGGGAATGCGCATGCTGTTGAAAACGTCTCGACGAACTTTCCTGAAGGGGTTAACCCTCTCTGGCGTAGCCGGAAGTCTTGGCGTATGGAGTTTCAATGCGCGTTCCAGTCTGAGCCTGCCAGTTGCCGCATCCCTGCAGGGTACTCAGTTTGACCTGACCATTGGTGAAACGGCCGTCAATATCACGGGCAGTGAGCGTCAGGCCAAAACAATCAATGGAGGCCTGCCGGGGCCCGTTCTTCGCTGGAAAGAAGGTGACACCATTACCCTGAAGGTCAAAAACCGTCTTAATGAACAGACGTCCATTCACTGGCACGGCATTATTCTTCCGGCCAATATGGATGGTGTTCCGGGGCTGAGTTTTATGGGCATAGAGCCTGATGATACCTACGTTTACACCTTTAAGGTTAAGCAGAACGGGACTTACTGGTACCACAGCCATTCCGGTCTGCAGGAACAGGAGGGGGTATACGGTGCCATTATCATCGATGCCAGGGAGCCAGAACCGTTTGCTTACGATCGTGAGCATGTGGTCATGTTGTCTGACTGGACCGATGAAAATCCTCACAGCCTGCTGAAAAAATTAAAAAAACAGTCGGATTACTACAATTTCAATAAACCAACCGTTGGCTCTTTTTTCCGCGACGTGAATACCAGGGGGCTGTCAGCCACCATTGCCGATCGGAAAATGTGGGCTGAAATGAAAATGAATCCGACTGACCTCGCGGATGTCAGTGGCTACACCTACACCTATCTCATGAACGGGCAGGCCCCGCTGAAAAACTGGACCGGACTGTTCCGTCCCGGTGAAAAGATACGCTTACGGTTTATCAACGGCTCGGCAATGACCTATTTCGATATCCGTATCCCCGGGCTGAAAATGACGGTCGTGGCTGCAGATGGCCAGTATGTAAACCCGGTTACCGTTGACGAATTCAGGATTGCCGTTGCCGAAACCTATGATGTCATTGTGGAGCCTCAGGGTGAGGCCTATACCATCTTCGCACAATCCATGGACAGGACCGGTTACGCTCGAGGGACACTGGCCACGAGAGAGGGGTTAAGTGCTGCCGTTCCCCCCCTCGATCCCCGTCCTCTGTTGACCATGGAAGATATGGGTATGGGGGGAATGGGACATGATATGGCAGGAATGGACCACAGCCAGATGGGAGGCATGGATAACAGCGGAGAGATGATGTCTATGGACGGTGCTGACCTTCCGGATAGCGGGACATCCTCCGCGCCCATGGATCACAGCAGCATGGCCGGTATGGATCATTCCCGGATGGCCGGAATGCCGGGTATGCAAAGTCATCCTGCGTCAGAAACGGATAACCCACTGGTTGATATGCAGGCGATGAGCGTCTCTCCGAAATTAAATGATCCGGGTATTGGTCTTCGAAATAACGGAAGAAAGGTTCTCACGTACGCGGATTTGAAAAGCCGCTTTGAGGATCCTGACGGACGTGAACCTGGCCGTACCATAGAACTGCATTTAACCGGCCACATGGAAAAGTTTGCCTGGTCATTTAACGGAATCAAGTTTTCAGATACCGCACCGGTGCTGCTGAAATACGGTGAGCGGCTCAGGATCACGCTGATCAACGATACCATGATGACTCACCCCATTCACCTGCATGGTATGTGGAGCGATCTGGAAGATGAAAACGGTAATTTCATGGTTCGTAAACACACAATAGATGTTCCCCCTGGTACAAAACGCAGTTACAGAGTGACAGCAGATGCGCTTGGCCGCTGGGCGTATCACTGCCATTTGCTCTATCACATGGAAATGGGAATGTTTCGTGAAGTCCGGGTGGAGGAATGATGCGAATGAAGAGAAATTTGAAGGCCATACCTGTTCTGGTCGCCGGTTTGTTTACCTCACAGCTTTCTATTGCGGCGGGCTCCGTCTCTGCAGATACCCACGCCGGGCACGACATGTCTGCCATGCAGATGCCAGCAGATGAGAATTTCACTGAGATGACGTCAATGGAGCCCATTGTAACTGAGAGCAGAACGCCAATTCCGCCTGTTACCGATGCCGACCGGAAGGCTGCATTCGGCAATTTACAGGGGCATGCGATTCACGACAGTGCGATTAATTATCTGGTTCTGCTGGATCAACTGGAATGGCAACGGTCGGATAACACCAACAATTTCAGCTGGAGTGTTAACAGCTGGATTGGAGGCGACACAGATCGGATTTGGCTAAAGAGTGAAGGTGAACGAAGCAATGGGGAAACGGAGGCGGCTGAAGCGCAGTTACTCTGGGGACATGCGGTTGGCCCATGGTGGGATTTGGTTGCGGGTGTCAGGCAGGATTTCAGACCTGCTTCTGCCCGGACCTGGGCTGCTGTCGGTTTTCAGGGGCTGGCACTCTATAATTTTGAGTCTGAAATTACGGGTTTTGTCAGTAATGGCGGAAAAGCAGCCCTTCGTCTGGGAGGAGAATACGACGTTTTACTGACTAACCGGCTCATACTCCAGCCATCCTATGAGGTGAATTTCTACAGTCAGGATGATGAATCGCGGGGTCGCGGCAGGGGACTGACTGACACAGAGCTGGGGCTCCGGCTGCGCTATGAAATACGCCGTGAGTTTGCACCCTATATAGGCGTTTCCTGGAATCAACTTTACGGGAAAACATCCGATATGGCGAAAAGAGAAGGTGAGAAAGACCATCAGGTAGTATTCCTGGCGGGAGCCAGAATCTGGTTTTAACGCACTGATATAAAACACTCAACTAAACAGGTAAATAAAATGTCGATTTTAAATAAAGCCATTCTTACAGGTGGCCTCGTTATGGGCGTTGCTTTCTCTGCTATGGCCCATCCGGAATTAAAAAGCTCTGTGCCACAGGCTGATTCAGCCGTAGCGGCCCCGGAAAAGATTCAGCTTAATTTCTCGGAAAATCTGACCGTGAAATTCTCAGGTGCAAAATTAACGATGACGGGTATGAAAGGCATGTCATCACATTCTCCGATGCCGGTCGCGGCAAAAGTGGCGCCAGGCGCTGACCCTAAATCGATGGTCATTATTCCGCGAGAGCCTTTACCCGCTGGCACTTATCGTGTTGACTGGCGCGCGGTTTCTTCAGATACGCACCCTATTACCGGTAATTACATCTTTACAGTGAAGTAATATTATGAACGACCTGATTATGATTGTTATTCGTTTTCTTCTTTATCTGGATTTGATGGTAATATTTGGATTGCCATTTTTTCAGATATATGGAATAAGTGGTGTCAGACATGAAACCTATAACCTGACTAATTTCAGGTCGTTTATAACCTTTGCTGTTGTTACAGGCATCATTCTTACTGGCATTAATATGCTCCTGGTATCTAATGCCATGAGTGGAGTAACTGACCTCAGAGAATTATCCATCCATGTTATCGAGATGGTGATAGAAGAAACTGATGTGGGTATTAGCTGGATTGTCAGGCTCTGTGCCCTGTTTACCACACTCGGTGCTTTGTTCCTTTACACTAATAAGAGAGTATTGTCCTGCCTGCTGATGACGATGAGTGGGGGCGTGGCGCTGGCTACACTTGCCTGGGGAGGACACGCCGTTATGCATGACGGTCTGCATTACTATCTCCATTTACTGAGCGATCTGACCCATCTCGGCGCTGCAGGTGCCTGGACAGGTGCTCTGGTTGCATTTGCTATCCTGCTGATGCGCAGAAACGAGCATAATGCACAGAGCGTCATTGTGATATCTGACTCCCTGGCAAAATTTGCCACGGCAGGAACGGTGATTGTTGTAGCCCTGATCCTGAGTGCGCTGGTCAACTATCTGTATATTGCTGAGGGTAACTTAACTCCCTTATTCAACAGTTCCTGGGGGAGGATATTGCTTGCCAAGACGGCTCTGTTTGTTCTGATGCTTCTTCTGGCTGCAGCAAACCGGTTTCACCTGGGTCCCCGGCTTGAAGTTATGGTCAGGGAAGGGAATTATGATCGCAGCGTTGCCCTGATGCGAAACAGCATCCTGACAGAATTCGTTGTTGCGATTATCATTCTGGGCGCCGTAGCGTGGCTTGGAATGCTTGCTCCGTCTCAGATCAGCTAGGGGACAGCCAAAGCTCATGCGTGAGATTTTTACTTTCATATCAGCGAGTTGACCATGCAGCGTATTTTAATCGTTGAAGACGAACAAAAAACAGGTCGTTACCTGCAGCAGGGACTGGTTGAGGAAGGCTATCAGGCCGATCTCTTTAATAATGGCCGCGATGGTCTCGGGGCCGCGTCGAAGGGACAGTATGATTTGATAATACTGGACGTGATGCTGCCTTTCCTCGACGGGTGGCAAATCATCAGCGCACTGAGGGAGTCCGGGCACGAAGAACCGGTCCTGTTTTTAACCGCAAAGGACAACGTGCGGGACAAAGTGAAAGGACTGGAGCTTGGCGCAGATGACTACCTGATTAAGCCCTTTGATTTTACGGAGCTGGTTGCACGTGTAAGAACCCTACTGCGCCGGGCACGCTCGCAGGCCGCAACAGTCTGCACCATCGCCGATATGACCGTTGATATGGTGCGCCGGACCGTGATCCGTTCGGGGAAGAAGATCCATCTCACCGGTAAAGAATACGTTCTGCTTGAGTTGCTGCTGCAACGCACCGGAGAAGTGTTACCCAGGAGTCTTATCTCGTCCCTGGTCTGGAACATGAATTTTGACAGTGATACGAATGTGATTGATGTCGCCGTGAGACGTCTGAGAAGTAAAATTGATGATGACTTTGAGCCAAAACTGATCCATACCGTTCGCGGTGCCGGATATGTCCTGGAGATCAGAGAAGAGTGAGGTTCAAAATTTCCCTGACCACACGCCTGAGCCTGATTTTTTCTGCGGTGATGCTTACGGTATGGTGGTTATCAAGTTTTATCCTGATTAGCACCCTGAATGGCTATTTCGATAATCAGGACCGCGATTTTCTGACAGGTAAACTTCAGCTCACCGAAGAGTTTCTTAAAACAGAGACGTTCCGGAACAAAACGGATATTAAGTCATTATCAGAAAAAATAAACGATGCGATGGTAGGGCACAATGGTTTATTCATTTCTATAAAAAACATGGAAAATGAAAAAATTGTTGAACTCTATGCCAAAAATTCTGTTGTTCCAGCGGTCCTGCTTAATAAGTCGGGTGATATTCTCGACTATATGATCCAGACGGAAGAAAATAACACCGTGTACCGCAGTATCTCGCGGCGGGTTGCCGTGACGCCGGAACAGGGTAAAAGCAAACATGTCATCATTACGGTTGCCACGGATACTGGGTATCACACCCTGTTTATGGACAAACTCAGTACCTGGCTGTTCTGGTTCAATATCGGTCTGGTCTTTATTTCTGTTTTTCTGGGCTGGCTGACCACACGTATTGGTCTGAAACCGTTACGGGAAATGACCAGTCTGGCTTCCTCCATGACTGTACACAGCCTGGATCAGCGTCTAAATCCCGATCTGGCTCCGCCGGAAATCTCTGAGACCATGCAGGAGTTCAATAATATGTTTGATCGCCTGGAGGGGGCATTCCGGAAACTGTCAGATTTCTCGTCTGACATCGCGCATGAGCTGCGCACACCAGTCAGTAATCTGATGATGCAGACGCAGTTTGCACTGGCTAAGGAAAGGGATGTTTCGCATTACCGCGAAATTTTATTCGCTAACCTGGAAGAACTGAAAAGGTTGTCACGAATGACCAGTGACATGCTTTTTCTGGCACGTTCAGAGCATGGTCTGCTGCGGCTGGATAAACATGATGTGGATCTGGCAGCCGAACTGAATGAATTACGTGAGTTGTTCGAGCCCCTGGCAGACGAAACAGGAAAGACAATCACGGTTGAAGGAGAGGGCGTTGTTACCGGAGACAGCGATATGCTGCGCCGTGCTTTCAGTAACCTGCTTTCCAATGCAATCAAGTATTCTCCCGATAACACCTGTACAGCGATACACCTTGAGCGTGACAGTGACTGTGTGAACGTGATGATTACGAATACGATGTCCGGCCAGGTTCCCGCTAATCTGGAACGTTTGTTTGACCGGTTCTATCGCGCAGACTCATCAAGGTTCTACAACACGGAAGGCGCGGGGCTGGGATTATCAATTACAAGGTCGATCATTCATGCTCACGGCGGCGAGCTGTCAGCAGAACAGCAGGGGCGGGAAATTGTGTTCAGTGTGCGTCTGTTAATGGATTAATACCGTTATTCAGGAGAAACCCGGAAGGTGACAAAAATGTCATCGTTCAGTCACGCGATAAACAGAGGCGGTTTTTTATAATCAGCCATAAATCAGGACAGCGTGATAATTCAATCGCCCGGTTCCTGGCGTGATGATCAACCAGCCCTGAGATCAAATGCTTTCTCTGTTATAAGCATTGATTGTTCGGGTATGAAAACACCGGAGACCCAACCATGAAAAAGATCCTTGTATCCTTTATTGCCATGATGGCTGTCGCTTCATCTGCCTGGGCTGCAGAGACAATGAACATGCATGACCAGGTAAATAATGCCCAGGCGCCTGCCCATCAGATGCAATCATCCGCTGAAAAAAGTGCAGTTCAGGGGGAGAGCATGAAAATGATGGATATGAGCGGTCACGATCAGGCCGCAATGTCCCATGAAATGATGCAAAACGGCAATTCTGCCGCCCATCAGGACATGGCTGAAATGCATAAAAAAATGATGAAAGCCAAACCTGAGAACACCCAAGAAACTGCTAAGCCATTTTCCGAAATGAGCGAGCATGAGAAAGCCGCTGTTGTGCATGAGAAGGCGAATAATGGCCAGTCTTCCGTTATTCATCAGCAACAGGCGGAAAAGCATCGCAGCCAGATCACCCAGAATTAACCCGCAGCTCCACTTGTCAGACCCTCATTTGACGCCGAAGTCACTGGCTTACGCTCCCGTCCGGGAGCGTTTTTTTTATAAGCGAAATGAATAATAATGAAAGAGTCCATACACAATGTTTTTTTGGTCATATCGACCTCACAATTAACTTATATTGTTTGAGAATCCTGTTCCCCGGTCATCTCCAGGGTGCATGTCGCGCCGTATCCTGAGACTGGCTGAGAATACGAATGACCGTAACCATAGAATGTGATGATACAAAATAGATCGTATGCCGGTTCTACCGGCAGTGTGCAGATATCGTCTCCCAGCTCTGCACAATGCGTGCCGATATCATGCATGGCCAGCACATCAAATACTGCAGCTATACGACCGATCTATGCATCCGCCTGAACAACCCCGATCTGTCTGAAGCTGAAGTCCCAGATGGCCTCCAGATCCTCTTCTGCTTTGGGTGTCAGCTCAATCTCTTTCATTTGCCACCCTGGCCCTGACATTCCTCAGGAATGCATTCTTGTTCCATGGTTTCGCCTCGCCGCTGCTGATCCCTTCGGCCAGCAGATCGCGCAGTTCCTGAAGTCTGGATTCAGCCTGCTTTTCATGCAGCTCATCACCCACGTCCACCGTCATCGTACGAGCCATAACCCCTCCATATCTTAATGTAAGATTTATTCTTACATCATTAAATCAGCTTACTACGCTGCTTCCATCTCCGGCATTTTTTCAAAACAGCCCTGCTGCAGTCTGGAGATCCGACTTTGCCTTTTTTCGGATCTGTGCAAAATGAAGAGAGTGACGCTGGAATCATAACTTATCATATGCATCAAATTCATCCTGAAAAATGCAGATATAAAATATTGCATCACATTTACGCGTGTGAGATGCTGATATCAGAATGCAGTCAGTAGTCGTTAACAGGGTGCCCGTAATGAAAGATGCCAAATCAAAAGACCTCTCTGAGTTGTTTAACACCATTACGGTGCGTAATGTGCCAGCTGATGTGGATGAAGCTATCACGCGGCAGGCTAAAGCCGCCGGCAAATCAAAGAGTGATTTTGTGCAGGAGTTTCTGACGGCAACATTTGGCGATCTGATCGGCAATTTCATCCGCACCAGTGAACTGGTTGCCCTGATGGACCAGGAAATGGCGAGGATGGCCGGAACAGTACTGAGCGAGCATGTTTATGATCTGGAGATGACTCAGGCCGGCCACCGGGAGTTCTGCCGTATTCTCGGGATAAAAAACAACGATGATTTGCAGCGCATTATGCTCGCGGGGATGCCATACCTTCAGATCCGCGCCGGACAGCTGAGAGGGATTGACAGCCTGGCAAGGGGGAACTCCCTGTATGCCGCACTGCTGGTCAACGGGGCGTCCCGGGATGAAGAGACGGTACAGGCGCTTCACCGGTCACTTTTTAATATGTTCCCGGAAACTGTTTTTCAGGAAATGATTAATGAACTGCGAAAGGCAATGCGCATGGACGCTTTTGAATGGTCGCTTATCTGAGACAGATATAAACGAGAAAAGCCACCCCGAGGGATGGCTTTTCCGGTACTAACTTTAACGCACGGGTCCGAAGAAATCCGCGCCTTGATGGGATAAATCTACCAGTTACTGGTACGCCCGTCAACCTGACCCTCAGTTTAGCCCGGGAGGGCTGTATGCAGCTGGAAGACTATATCTCGGCCGGGCGGCTGAACATTTACACTGACGTGCTGAAGCTGAAACCTGGTGAAGAACTGGGCGGGTATAACTGGAACAAAGCCGTTTCCGCCGCCATGCAGCCGCTGATGCACTGCCTTGAGGTGACGCTGCGTAACGCCATCGATTACAGTATTCGCCATGCCCGGCTGCCCGGCGCTGCCGGACACTGGCGAACCGATACCAACTGGATCTTTGATTTACCCCGCTATATCGGTGACAAGACCTGGATACGCCAGAACAAGCGCTACAAAACCGATGCCCGTGGCCAGAAGCTCATGCATCACGGGAAACCGGTGTATGACCGGACAGCCTGGGAAGAAGACTGTATCCGTAAGGTGTCAAAACGTATCCGTGCTGCGGGCAAGGCGCCGACGGCAGAGCGGGTGATCTCCGGTCTGGACTTTGGTTTCTGGACCAATTTTCTCACGAAAAACTACGATGAACCGCGGAACCGCTCGCTCCTGTGGCCCCAGTTGCTTCCGTCGGTGTTCCCCGGCGCCCCGGCCGGCACCCCCCGTCACGTGCTGGAAAAGAAATTTACCCGTATCCGTGACTTGCGTAACCGCCTGGCGCACCATGAAGCAGTCTGGAAATTCCAGGAGGAAGATCCGGTTACCGGTGCGCCGGATTACAACCGCCCGGTATATGGTCTTCAGGCGTCCCTGCAGCTGTTGCGTCGGGCATGGAAAGATATGCTGGAGGCTCTCAGCTGGCTCAGTCCTGCAAGGCATGCTGCGTTTCTGGCAGAAGGTCATCATCTGCGTTTCGAGGCACTGGCCACGCACGATGGTTTGCTGAGTTTCACCGGACGGGCACAGCTGATGCACGACCTGAACGTGCGGCGCAGTAAAGAGATCAGAAAATTATTGCGGGGGCTCGGACAGCAAAAAATCATCCGCCTGACCAGCCGTACCCGGATCATTGCCATTATTGGTCCCGATTTTATCCGTACCCTCTGACCTTTCCCCTCCCTTGTGGCAGGGGATTCTTCACAAAACACTGAAAGCTGAACGGCTTCCGTTGCCATTTTCAGCAGGACATGAGGCACGTCCCACTTGCTTTCCGCATAGCCAGACATGCCATGCTGACGCAAAGCGTTAGTCGCTCATCCACTGAAACGTAAGTTGCTTATTAATGGCAGATACATCATCCGGCATAGCCAGAAAATAAAAATGAGGTGTTCCAGACCGCTTCAGTACCTCATAACGATGGGTCCCGTCCCCGAAATGAAATCCACCATCTTCGTGCACAGATAACAGGACCGGTGAAACAGGCCATCCTTTTGCGATATGCAGTATGGCCTTTCCGAGTTTCGGGTTGGTAATTTCCACCCAGAGGCTGGAATCTGTCAGTCGAAAGAAGGAATTAATAAGCGGGTCAAAATCAGCAAAAGAGGCTTTCCCCAGCACCAGAGAACTGAGATCAATTTGTTCACAGTCAGCAGGCTGCAATACCCGTGGACCAGGAAGGTAAATCGAATGTCTGCGCCCCGGAACAGACAGATCCCAGTTAATGTCTGTCTGTCCTGCCGTTGGCCATCTGTCCGGAGACAACCCCTCCAGGGCATCAATCTCATCATCTGAAATCCGGAACAATTCTTCCTGGTGATCGCCTTTAAACATTAAACTCAACGCTTCGGCCCACATATCGCGAGCTTCATTGTTCTGGTCTGTCATTGCCATGTTCTCCTGTACTAAGAAGGCCACATTGTGCGCCTTTTCACGCTCTGGAGCCTAATACAGGCATGTGATAATCCTTGCTTCCTACTTAGCCAGAAACCGGATCTGCGCGGCGGGAAACGCGCAAAGGATATGATAATCAAACCAAACACATAAAATCATACTGAATGTGATATTTAGCATTAAACACACAATAATATCTGATATGATATTTGAATTATTAGTAAGAAATCATACATGATATGATTTTTAACCTAACCGGACATGTTCAGACGGAGCGAGCAGGATGGATGAGAAAGAAGTGAATTTTTCACTCAGCTATGAGCAGCTGACCCGGATAGCGGAAGAGCGTATCCGTGAATGCAATCTGGACAGCCAGGGCGCGATTTACATCAGCGAGTCAGCCAAGGCCGGTGCCGTGCTGAGCTATTGGTATGAACTGGCCATAAATGGCTATGCCTCAGTGAATGCCATAAAGAGACAAGAGCTCATAGACGCCGATCACCTGCGCCTCAGACAACTCATCTGGCCGGAGGCGGACAAGCAATGACTCAGGCGCGCCGACCATCGCCGCTGCAGCGGCGGGTGCTGATTGTGCTGGCCGCCCTCGATGCGAAACGTCCGGGGCCGGTGGCGACGCGGGATATCGAGCGGGTGCTGGAGCAGGGCGGGGATGCCCCGGTGTACGGGCCGAACCTGCGCGCCTCCTGCCGGCGCATGGAAGCCGCGGGCTGGCTGCGCACCCTGCGCGCCCCGAACCTGCAGCTGGCCGTCGAGCTGACGGAGGCCGGTCGCGGCATTGCAGAACCGCTCTTCCAGGCAGAACGCGAGGCTGAAACGGCACGACAACGACTGACAGACGTCCGGCGTCTGCCGTTACGCCAGACGGCTGCCGGTGACGCGGTGGAGCTGCAGCTGGGTGACGGTCATTACTCCCTGCGGGAAGCGGCCTACGTGATCCGTCTGGACGGTACCACCTGCCTGCAGCTGACGGATGCCGGCGGCATACGCCGGATAAAAGAGGGCGATCCCCTGCAGGTGGCCAGCTGGTATCAGACCTGTTTTGATGCAGGCCTGCCGGTCACCGTCCAGGTGAATGAGAGCCGGGACTGATAGCCACCACACAAGGAATATGAGCATAAAATGAAAGTCACTGAACCCGGGCTGAATAAGCTGATCGATAACCTGAACACCCTGATTTGCGAGGACAGCCTGCTCACGCGCCAGGAGCGTGAAACGCTGGTACTGGCCGTCGCCGCTATCGGCGCCATGAAAGCGCGCGTCGGCTTGAAAAAAGGCGATGCGCCGACCGTTGCCAGACGGGAAAAAAGGGAGAAAAAAGACCGCCAGCCTGATCCGCGTTTTCCGCGAGCCGGTCATCCCTGGCAGGAAGACGAAAAAACCTTACTGAGTGATGCGCTCGATTCGGTACCGGACGAAGAGATTGGCAGGCATCTGTTCTGGCTTTCCGAGAAACTGGGCAGAACGCCTTTCAGTGTTGCTTTCCAGATCGCGGCAATCAGGGAGCTGCAGGACGGCTGGGAGGAGCAGTTCAGGGAGATTTCGGATAACATTCGCTTGTCCGGCCTGAGCATCAGTGATTATCTTAAGCAGAACGGCACGGACCTGAACGCCTGAATGCCATTTTCGTTACAGACAAATTATATAACTGAGGGCAGTGATGAAAACAGCGGTATGGGTGGTGGTGTATTTCGCGATGTGTTTTCTGCTTTTCACAGGATGGATGTTCGCCTTTGCGCAGTATGCGCCCTATAACGGGCAGGAACACGCGTTTTCTCTGACGTATCTGCTTAATTTATTTTTTCTTCATGTTGTGATGGTACCTTACTACGAGTTTATTCAGACTGAAACATACAGCAATGCATTAATGAGTATGGCAGATGAATCCGGTCAGATGATACGTTTTCATCACGTAGTGCCTGTTCTCTGGATATATAGTCTGTCCGCACTCTTAACTTTTGCGGTTTACATTACATATGCAAAATGGTTCACTCATAACCGACTGAAAGAAAAGCATCTTCCAGAATGATATTACCGGGACACCTCAGGATATAAATTAATGACGAAACAGGAATGGATTTTACGACTACGCCGCTGTACATCACAGGAAACTCTGGAAAGGATAATAGAAAAAAATAAATATTCCCTGACGGATGACGAACTTGAGCATTTTAATGCCGCAGTGGATCACCGGCTGGCGGAAATGGCAATGGGGAAGTTTTATGATAAAATACCTGCAGGCGTCTGGAAATATGTTAAATAATACAGCCAGCATCAGTCTGTTCGCAGTTATCTCACCTGGAGCGCAATCATGAATATGATATTTGAACTGATTGGATTGTTACTGGTAGTCGGATGCGCATTCTTCACCACTTTTTTCTTAGCCGCAGTAGCAGGCACTATGGTAGTTATTCTTGGATGGGGAATTTCTATTGTCACCCCGAAGGTGGTTACCTGTACTAATGATTGCATCACTACTGTTTTTGATGCCAAACCCTTTGGCTGGCTTCTGATTGTGTTTTCATTAACCATGATGTTCTTTATTATCAGGGGTATGATTAAACGTTAGATTGCCTTTAGTGTGTAGTTAAATCATCATCACAACAGCGTTAATCTGAAACTGATATTGCCGGAGGGGATCATCATGACGGGAAGAGGCATTAACACAGTACGTATCGGTGATGAAGTGAAGCACATCGCCGAGCTCGATGCACTAAGGAAGGTGCGAACAAGTTCCTGATATGAGATCATCATATTCATCCGGAGCGCATCCCAGAGGGACATCATGAGCCATCAACTCACCTTCGCCGATAGTGAATTCAGCACTAAGCGCCGTCAGACCCGAAAAGAGATTTTCCTCTCCCGCATGGAGCAGATTCTGCCATGGCAGAATATGACCGCTGTCATCGAGCCGTTTTATCCCAAGGCGGGCAATGGCCGACGGCCCTATCCGCTGGAGACCATGCTGCGTATTCACTGCATGCAGCATTGGTACAACCTGAGCGACGGTGCCATGGAAGATGCCCTGTACGAAATCGCCTCCATGCGCCTGTTTGCCCGATTATCCCTGGATAGCGCCCTGCCGGATCGCACCACCATCATGAATTTCCGCCACCTGCTCGAGCAGCATCAACTGGCCCGTCAATTGTTCAAGACCATCAATCGCTGGCTGGCCGAAGCAGGCGTCATGATGACCCAAGGCACTTTGGTGGATGCCACCATCATTGAGGCACCCAGCTCTACCAAGAACAATGAGCAGCAACGCGATCCGGAGATGCATCAGACCAAGAAAGGCAATCAGTGGCACTTTGGCATGAAGGCCCACATTGGTGTCGATGCCAAGAGTGGCCTGACCCACAGCCTGGTCACCACCGCGGCCAACGAGCATGACCTCAATCAGCTGGGTAATCTGCTTCATGGAGAGGAGCAATTTGTCTCAGCCGATGCCGGCTACCAAGGAGCGCCACAGCGCGAGGAGCTGGCCGAGGTGGATGTGGACTGGCTGATCGCCGAGCGTCCCGGCAGGGTAAAAACCTTGAAGCAGCATCCGCGCAAGAACAAAACGGCCATCAACATCGAATACATGAAAGCCAGCATCCGTGCCAGGGTGGAGCACCCGTTTCGCATCATCAAGCGGCAGTTCGGCTTCGTGAAAGCCAGATACAAGGGGCTGCTGAAAAACGATAACCAACTGGCGATGTTATTCACCCTGGCCAACCTGTTTCGGGTGGACCAAATGATACGTCAGTGGGAGAGATCTCAGTAAAAACCGGAAATAACGCCAGAAATGGTGGAAAAAATAGCCTAAATAGGCTGATTCGATGTGTTTGCGGGAAAAAAATCGGCCCAGATCCGCGAAATTTTAATCAGCGAGTCAGCTTGGGAAGAAATGACCTGCTTATTCGCACCTTCCCTAACACTCATGCATGAATGGTCAAAGCTTAAAAAAGAAAATGCAGACCTGTATGACTATAACCGTCAGGTTAACCGGGGGTGGCGCGGTTTTATTCTTCGCCTGATGGGTATCCATTTGCCTGAAAAAAAACGTGTTTGTCTTTATGGCATTAATGCCAGAAAAGAATCCATCTATCCCGACTGAAGCCGTGCTGGCAGTGATAGTGAGCAGGCCATTGCAGAAGAAGAGCTGTAATTTGACGCTTAGTTGCTGATATTTAACATAAAACGCATTATCGACACTTTGAGATGTGTAGCATTTGCTATACGTTCGTGTTGTGTTATTCTTGTATACCAATTGCTATACAGGAGAGGTGTGTATGAAATCAGATGTTCAACTCAACCTAAGAGCTAAAGAGTCTCAGAGAGCACTCATCGATGCCGCTGCAGAGATCCTTCATAAATCGCGAACCGACTTTATCCTAGAGATTGCCTGCAAGGCTGCGGAGAATGTGATCCTTGATCGCCGTGTTTTCAATTTTAACGACGAACAGTATGCAGAGTTCATCGATATGCTCGATGCACCAGTCGAGGATGATTCCGCCATTAATAAACTACTGGCAAGGAAACCTCAGTGGGACGTATAACCGCGCCCGAGCCGTTATCCAGCGCTCATCAGCTGGCTGAGTTCGTCAGTGGAGAGACAGTCCTCGATGAATGGCTAAAACAGAGAGGTTTAAAAAATCAAGCTCTTGGCGCTGCCCGAACGTTCGTTGTTTGCAAGAAGGGTACGAAGAAAGTAGCTGGTTTTTACTCTTTGGCCACCGGTAGCGTTAACCATACGGAAGCTACAGGCAGTCTTCGGCGTAACATGCCAGATCCTATACCGGTGATTATACTCGCTCGCCTGGCGGTAGATGTCTCATTGCACGGAAAAGGGGTTGGTGCCGATTTACTCCACGATGCAGTTCTACGGTGTTATCGCGTAGCTGAGAACATTGGCGTTCGTGCGATAATGGTTCATGCGCTTACTGAAGAAGCCAAAGGTTTCTATGCTCACCATGGATTTAAGGCATCACAAACTCATGAGAGGACTCTGTTTCTAAAGCTTCCATGACTGGTTGCTGGAGTGGGAAAGTAGCAGGCCACTGCCTCAACATATTGATTTTTATTTCGTTTATTATTGAATTTAACATAATCTTTGTTATGCGCACCTGTATTGTTATAACCATTTAGTAATGTCACTTTTTATCCAGATAGAAATGTCACCTTAGAGTAAGCTAAACTGAATGCAATTCTAAGGGACTCAACGCATGTTGGTGACCATGTCAGATAAAGAGATCCACCGTTTACCGGTGATACAGGCAGTTTGTGAAAAGCGTCTGCGCCGTCGTGATGCAGCATCACAGCTTGGCATTTCAGAACGTCAGGCGCAACGGCTTATTAATCGTTACCGGGTTTCAGGTGCTGAAGGACTTGTCAGCCGCAAACGCGGTAAACCCAGCAACCGTCGGCTGACCGAATCTCTCAAAATGCGTGTACTCACGCTGATACGTGAAAACTACAGTGACTTTAGACCCACACTGGCCGCAGAAAAGCTCAGAGAGCGCCATAATATCCGGCTTTCAATCGAGACCGTCCGCAACTGGATGACGTCTGACGGAATCTGGATCCCACATGCCCGACGCAAGTCACGGGTTTATCAACCCCGGCATCGACGTGATTGCCTGGGGGAACTGATCCAGATCGACGGCTCCCACCATGACTGGTTTGAAGGCCGTGCACCAAAATGCTGCCTGCTGGTCTTTATCGATGATGCCACCGGCCGTCTGATGCATTTGCGGTTCAGCGAATCAGAAACAGCCTTTGACTACATGCTGGCTACCCGGGAATACATTGAGCAGCATGGGAAGCCGGTATCACTGTACAGTGACAAACACGCAATATTTCGCGTCAGTGGTCCAGAGAATCGCAATACCACTGTTACCCAGTTCGGACGTGTGCTTTATGACCTGGCAATCGAGCTTATCTGTGCCAACAGCTCTGAAGCTAAAGGCCGCGTGGAACGTGCGAATCAGACTCTTCAGGATCGACTGATCAAAGAAATGCGTCTGGAAGGTATTACCGGCATTGAGGCAGCAAATGCCTGGCTTGCCACTTTCATTGCAGACTTTAACCGCCGATTCTCACGTCCGGCCAGGTTCCCCAAAGATTTACATCGTCCGGTGCAGGAAAGCCCCGATGAATTAAGAGACATCTTTGCCTGGCATGATGTTCGTACCGTGTCGAAATCACTGACCTTCCAGTACGATAAGATCCTTTATCTCATGGACCCAACAGAAGAAAATAGCCGTCTTGCCGGTGAAAAAATTAAAGTACTGGATTATCCCGATGGCACCCTCGCCTTCCACTATGGGCACCGGAGCCTTAAGTGCCAGGCATTTGATAAGCTGGCCTGTGTCGACCAGGGGCAGATTGTTGATAACAAACGTCTCGGGACAGTACTCAGACTGGCTCAGGTAAAGCAGGATGAGCGGGAAAGCGAAGGTAAACGGGAACGAAGCAAAAAATCGCCCAGCCGTAAGGCTCAGGTGCGCGTCCAGGAACAGCTCCGGGCTATCAATCCCGTTCTGGTAGACCCGAGCTTGTTTGTGGCAAGTTCAAAGCGATAGAATCGACCATCAGTGCTGCAAAGTACCGGAACAGTGAGCACCCAAAAGGATACTTGAGATGATTAAATTCCCGACTAAAAAACGCGTTGATTTGTATAAAAATGCTGTCAGTTCTGAGCAATTACATCTGGATCTGGCTGCGGCTCAGGAGTTCATGTTTGATGCCTGGGAAACTGATGACCTGGACGTTGTGCTGAAACTCATCAGAAAAGCTATCAAGAAATCCCCGCTCTGTGCTGACGCATACTCATTCTACTGCGAGATATCTCAAGAACCTCCTGAGTCAAAAATTGGGAATCTGGAGACGGCTTTGTACGCAGCCAGCATTGCTCTTGGCGAGGATTTTCAGGAGTTCGCAGGACGTTTCTGGGGATTTGTCGAAACACGTCCATATATGAGAGCAAAAGCAGCTTTGGCTGATGCCTTATGGGAGTCCGGTAATTTCTACCCAGCCATGGCTCATTGCCGCGAAATGCTCAAGCTCAACCCGAACGACAACCAGGGGATTCGCCATTTATTAACTGGTTATTATCTCGAAATGGAAATGGTGGATGAGCTGACCTTACTACTGGATGATTATTCAGAAGATGTGCGCCCGTATCTCCAGTATACACGCGCCCTCCTCGCCTACAGACAGTCATCCCCTGATGCCGATGATATCGCTAGAACTGCGATTGATTCTAATAAACACATTCCCGGCTTGTTATCAAAGTGCAGATTGCAACCTAAGTCTAACAGTGGATATATTACGTTAGGTGGAATGGACGAGGCCATTGATTATGTCAATAGCAATATAAAACCATGGATTCGTACTTCTGGTGCAATTGAATGGATTGTCAATCGCATTTAAATGATGAAGGCCATTGCTTAGGCCTCCATCATTAATTTAACTACAAGCCATTTCTTGCAGTCTTTAATTCTAAAAGATTGACTTTATCAATCTTCCCTTCATGGATCATTATTGTCAATTTCGCAGGGTGTTTAAATCGCATCTCGCTTATCCTAAAAGTCCAAAGCATGATCTTTAGGAGATCTTGCTCATCGATAATTTTATGACCTTTAATTCTGGTGAGCCCGGACCCAAAGATTGGTACAGAAACGCTTTTCTGAGCGTAAACACGATTCACTTTGTCCCAAAAATTTATTAAAAACCCAAGATACTCGGGCATGGTGAGATACGCTTCATTGTGTCTGTTGAATTTAGATAGCGCGGTAAGTATGTAATCATGGTAGACGCATATGGTACCAATCTCAAATTTTTGTTTTTTACCTTCAGGCCGATCCGCATTGATTTCTTTTATTTCATCCGAATCAAATCGATAATTTTCTATATATGCATCTAATTCACTAACAGAGCAATCACAGTATTCTCTAATGAATTTACCATTAAGGCTGGCTTGAGCAATGATTCGTTCATCAACTTGAGTGTCAAAGTATTCATTAAAAGCTATAACTTTCAAACCTTCCTGCTTAAAGATATCCCCTGTTTTAATAACAACTGTACTTTCCTCTATAGTCAGATTGATTTCCCTCAAGCCATTTGCTCTGAACCACAACCAAAGATAGCCGACGAAAAGCACTAGGATACAAGCTATGCCCGCTGCAATTTTTTGCTTTGCAGGAATATCAACAAAAATAACTACGGCACCAATAAAACCAAATGAGAGTGTAGAAAAGCGCTTTGGAAATACGCTTTACCTGCCACACGCAGTTGAGTGGCTGACTGATAACGGCAGTTGCTACATAGCGGACGCCACAAGGACGTTCGCTGCCTCACTCGGGTTCATCGTGTGTACGACGCCGGTGCGTAGTCCGGAGAGCAATGAGATGGCTGAATCGTTCGTGAAAACGTTCAAGCGTGACTACGTGTATGTGAATGACCTGCCGGATGCGGTGACCGTAATGGAAAAACTGACGGAATGGATGGAAGACTATAATAACTGGCATCCTCATAAAGGGCTGAAAATGCAGTCACCAAGAGAGTACAGAAGTTCGCTACTAGCTATAAATTAGCCGTGTCCGTTTTAGCGGGGGCAACTCCATTACGATACCCGGCTATGTCACGATGAACTGCGGCGTAAGAAAATCAGCGCGCTTATCCCTCCCCGAAAAGGTGCGGGTTACTGGCCCGGTGAATATGCAGACCGTAACCGTGCAGTGGCTAATCAGCGAATGACCGGGAGTAATGCGCGGTGGAAATGGACAACAGATTACAACCGTCGCTCGATAGCGGAAACGGCGATGTACCGGGTAAAACAGCTGTTCGGGGGTTCACTGACGCTGCGTGACTACGATGGTCAGGTTGCGGAGGCTATGGCCCTGGTACGAGCGCTGAACAAAATGACGAAAGCAGGTATGCCTGAAAGCGTGCGTATTGCCTGAAAACACAACCCGCTACGGGGGAGACTTACCCGAAATCTGATTTATTCAACAAAGCCGTGCAAATGCTGTAACACCGGCTCCGACAGCAACTCCCGCCGTTGCAGTCCCTTTACCAACGTGCGATGTGCGATATTCCTCCTCTAGTTTTTCGACAACATTGTCGAACTCAACAATTTCTGCTTTTAGTTCACTCCAGGATTTATCGAATTCTTTTGGTTTATTTGCCAGTTGACTCACATAGTTTTCGACGTGTGTAATAAGTTTTCACTGCATTTCTGACGCAAAAGGAATAGATTTGTAATCTCTTCCTGCGTCCCTTTTGCCTGAATCTCATAACGGTCAGTTGCTTTTTTAAGTTTTGATAAAGCGGTTTCTCTTTCGGATCCACGTAACATTTTTTACTCCTGCTGTATGTCGTGAAATTATTCCTATATTTGACCCTATATATCCAGATATTTTTACTCTCTTACGATTGCGATAGATTTCTGTGTATATATTCCTGTGTTGACTGATATCCCAGAGCACTATGCGGATGACGTTTGTTGTAATGAATGAACGCCACTGCCGAATTCATCACCGCAGCCTGGCTGTCCGGATTCGACATGATTCCGATGTAGTCCCGTTTTATCATCTTCACGAAGCTTTCTGCTATTTCGTTGATTTCCGGGCTGCTCACCACTGTTGTGCATGGCTCAAGATTCAACTCTCTGACGAACTGCGAACTTCCGCGTTTCATGTGCAGTATACGCTGAACCATTATCCGTCAGCCACTGCACCGGTATGTCCGGTAACCTGTACGCGACGATAACCGTAACTCGGCATGTCACTGATGATATTGAGGATGTCAGACTGTATCCCTGCGTCAACTTCGTCATTACGCCGGGTACAGCATCTGCCCTGTCAGACGGCTGAATGGTTACCATGTTGGTGGGCTACGTAGGAGACATTCATACCCCTACTCCATCGTCTGCTGGATAATGGCGATTTTCTCCTGATGAGTCTGACACTTACGGGCTTATTGCCCTAACAAGATCTCGGTCACCTCAGAATTAGCACCTGTGTTACACATATATTCAACCTTATCTCTTATCTGGAGATACAACTACTGTCTGTTTAAGGGACTACATCACTGTCCGCTATCATCACTATTGGTAGACCAGGGATGTTTATATTAAAAGATTATTCATTCCAAATACCTATAAAGAAAATTCGGGGTAAGCGGATTAAATGGTTGATCTTACCTTTGCATGAGAGTGAGACAGACCGGCATCTCATCGGATTATCTGGTTGATGCTTCACCTACTGCTGGTGCATGTTTCCTTCGCTAATTCCAGCAAGAACCCCACACGCCTCAACTTCCCGGTCATCGTTGCAACTCGCTCTCAGTGAAACGAGTTGTTTCTCAAGCGCTTGCAGAGCGGTTATCTGCGACCGCACATGAGAGATGTGATCATCGAGCAAGGCGTTGACGGCGGTACAAGGCTGATGAGGGTCGTCCTGATAGCTCTGTAGTTCGTGAATCTCAGCCAGTGACAGGCCCAGGATTCTGCAGCGACGGATGAAGGCCAGCCCCTCACCATGCTTCTCGGTATAGACACGGTAACCGTTGTCCTGCCGATCAGGCGGCGGCAACAAGCCCTGCTGTTCATAGAAGCGGATCGTCTGTGTTTCGACCCCTACCAACTGCGCCAACTGACCAATGCGCATCAGCCTCCTCCCCAACGGATTCTTTACTCTATTGACCTTATAGTAGCTTTATAGTTTAAAATGGTACCACAACATTGTTCAAGTGGAGTCGTATCATGAGCAAATCCTGTGGTGGCGCCTGTGGCGGTGATGCAACGTCCGCAGCGGATACCGATATACAGGCCTCCTCCGAGGCGCCAGGGAGATGGGTCAGTGTTTATGCCGTGCCGAAGATGGACTGTCCATCAGAAGAACGAATGATTCGCCTAGCCCTGAACGGCTTTGAGGAGATTCGGGCGCTGTCCTTCGACTTGTCGAACCGCCGGCTGAAGGTCGTGCATGACGGCGAGGTCGAGCCCGTCACCTCGAAACTGAAGACCTTGGGGCTAGGCGCCTCGCTTCAGGAAACCGTCGCTGCAAATCCGGAGACCATCAAGGCCGCCGAGTTTTCGGCAGCTTCTGCTAAGCAAGAATCCGGGACCCTGCGCTGGTTGCTCGGCATCAATGCACTTCTGTTCGTGGTGGAAATGACTGCCGGTCTGATCGCCCGGTCCACCGGCCTGATTGGAGAATCCCTGGACAATTTTGCCGATGCGGCGGTGTACGGGCTTGCCCTTTATGCGGTTGGACATAGCGTGAAAATGCAGGTACGTGCCGCGCATCTTGCTGGTGTACTGCAACTGATCTTGGCTGTGGGCGTGCTCGTAGAGGTGGTGAGACGCTTTGTATTCGGTAGTGAGCCTGAATCGCTGGTGATGATGGCTATCGCATTCGTCGCATTGATTGCCAATACCAGTTGTCTGCTGCTCATATCCAAACATCGGGAAGGCGGGGCGCACATGAAGGCAAGCTGGATATTCTCGGCCAACGACGTGGTGATCAACCTGGGGGTCATCACCGCCGGCGCCCTGGTCGCGTGGACCGGTTCCAATTATCCGGATCTGATTATCGGCACCATCGCGGGGGGCATTGTACTTAACGGTGCCAGACGCATTTTGGCGTTGAAGGGTTAAATAATGCTCATTATTGGCAAAAAGCTCTCGCCGTATGCCCTATTGTCCATATCGGGCCTGCTGGCAGCGTCTGATCAGGCTGTAAAGTGGCTGGTGCAGCAATCAATGGCCTATGGCGAGTATGTTTCGGTGACCCCGTTCTTTAACTGGGTGCACCTATGGAACACCGGTGCCGCATTCAGTCTTTTTGCGAATGGTGGAGGCTGGCAGCGCTACTTTTTTATCGGAATCGCGGTAGTGGTCTCGATTTTTCTGATCAAGCTGATCCTTGAAAATCGTCATAAAGGAGAAGCCATCGCTTACAGTCTTATCCTCGGTGGCGCCATGGGCAACCTGATTGACCGGGTCTTTCGCGGCTATGTTGTGGATTCCTTTGATTTCTATTGGCGAGACTGGCATTGGCCGGCCTTCAACCTGGCTGATATTGCAATTGTCCTCGGTGCCTTACTTTTCGTTTCCAGCAGCTTGTTGGGTAAAAAAGCAAACACCAATGCCGAGTCGGATGGAT
Source organism: Klebsiella huaxiensis (assembly GCF_003261575.2). Lineage (GTDB taxonomy): Bacteria > Pseudomonadota > Gammaproteobacteria > Enterobacterales > Enterobacteriaceae > Klebsiella > Klebsiella huaxiensis. The sequence continues at coordinate 48,481 of NZ_CP036176.1, forward strand.
CTGACTGACACCTACGCCTATACAACACCATGACCGAACTTCCCGACAACATCCTTCACCTGCCGCAATACCAAGTACTGGGCTGCAAATCAACCGACGACGAAATGCACTTCCAGGTGGACGTGCCCGATCCCATCGCCTGCGAGGAATGCGGCGTGCAGGGTGAGTTCGTACGGTTCGGCAAGCGTGACGTTCCCTATCGTGATCTGCCCATCCACGGCAAGCGGGTCACTCTCTGGGTGGTCCGCCGCCGATACACCTGCCGGGCCTGCAAGACAACATTCAGGCCCCAGCTACCGGAGATGGTGGACGGATTCCGTATGACACTGCGGCTGCATGAGTACGTGGAGAAGGAATCCTTCAACCACCCCTACACCTTTGTGGCGGCACAGACCGGCCTGGACGAGAAGACGGTGCGCGACATCTTCAACGCCCGCGCCGAGTTCCTGGGGCGCTGGCACCGCTTCGAGACGCCCCGCATCCTGGGCATTGACGAGCTATACCTGAACAAGCGCTACCGCTGCATTCTGACCAACATTGAGGAGCGAACCCTGCTCGACCTGCTGGCCACCCGCCGCCAGGACGTGGTGACCAACTACCTGATGAAGCTGAAAGACCGGCAGAAGGTCGAGATCGTCAGCATGGACATGTGGAACCCCTACCGGGCAGCGGTCAAGGCTGTGCTGCCCCAGGCCCGTATCGTGGTCGATAAGTTCCATGTGGTGCGCATGGCCAACGATGCCCTAGAGAGAGTGCGCAAGGGCCTCAGAAAGGAGCTGAAACCGTCCCAGAGCCGGACTCTCAAGGGAGACCGGAAAATCCTGCTGAAACGCGCTCACGAAGTCTCAGACCGGGAGCGCCTCATCATGGAGACCTGGACAGGCGCGTTCCCGCAACTGCTGGCCGCCTACGAGCACAAGGAGCGCTTCTACGGCATCTGGGACGCCACCACACGGCTCCAGGCAGAAGCCGCCCTGGACGAGTGGATAGCCACCATCCCGAAGGGCCAAAAGGAAGTCTGGAGCGATCTGGTCAGGGCAGTGGGAAACTGGCGCGAAGAGACCATGACCTACTTCGAGACGGACATGCCCGTCACCAACGCTTACACGGAGTCCATCAACCGACTGGCCAAGGACAAGAACCGTGAAGGGCGCGGTTACTCCTTCGAGGTGATGCGGGCACGAATGCTCTACACCACGAAGCACAAGAAGAAGGCACCGACTGCGAAGGTCTCTCCTTTCTACAAGAAAACCATCGGTTACGGACTGCCGGACTTCGCAGAGGAACTCAACTACGGAGTCGATCTATCAACCATCTGAGGGTGGTATCAGATTGATGGGGTGGGTGATGCTGCCAACTTACTGATTTAGTGTATGATGGTGTTTTTGAGGTGCTCCAGTGGCTTCTGTTTCTATCAGCTGTCCCTCCTGTTCAGCTACTGACGGGGTGGTGCGTAACGGCAGAAGCACCGCCGGACATCAGCGCTATCTCTGCTCTCACTGCCGTAAAACATGGCAACTGCAGTTCACTTACACCGCTTCTCAACCCGGTACGCACCAGAAAATCATTGATATGGCCATGAATGGCGTTGGATGCCGGGCAACTGCCCGCATTATGGGCGTTGGCCTCAACACGATTTTACGTCACTTAAAAAACTCAGGCCGCAGTCGGTAACCTCGCGCATACAGCCGGGCAGTGACGTCATCGTCTGCGCGGAAATGGACGAACAGTGGGGCTATGTCGGGGCTAAATCGCGCCAGCGCTGGCTGTTTTACGCGTATGACAGGCTCCGGAAGACGGTTGTTGCGCACGTATTCGGTGAACGCACTATGGCGACGCTGGGGCGTCTTATGAGCCTGCTGTCACCCTTTGACGTGGTGATATGGATGACGGATGGCTGGCCGCTGTATGAATCCCGCCTGAAGGGAAAGCTGCACGTAATCAGCAAGCGATATACGCAGCGAATTGAGCGGCATAACCTGAATCTGAGGCAGCACCTGGCACGGCTGGGACGGAAGTCGCTGTCGTTCTCAAAATCGGTGGAGCTGCATGACAAAGTCATCGGGCATTATCTGAACATAAAACACTATCAATAAGTTGGAGTCATTACCGGCCACGGATAATCCCCGATGGCCTCGGGCCAGTTAATTTGGTCGCGGTTCAACATTACAGGCGTTTTATTGACGATCTTAAGGATGCTGGTATCAAGCCTCTGGTCACACTCTATCACTGGGATATGCCCCTTAGTCTCGCCCAGGCAGGAGGCTGGAGCAATCGCAATTCAGTAGAATGGTTTGCTCGTTATGCCGGTGTTATCTTTGCAAACTTTTCTGATCAGGTCAGTGATTTTATCCTGATTAATGAACCATCTGTCGAAGTCGCGCAAAACATAAAAGCTCAGAGGTATTTGAGAGGGGATTTCAGTAATCCTGTTCCTCCGATTGTAGCAACACCTGAAACACTTGAGCTATCTCTCAAATCTTACAACCATATCCTGTTAGCGGCCGCAAAAGCCAGAGAAGTATTTACCGCTGGACACTATAAAGGCCGCCTGGGGATTGCGGTTCCTCTCAGTCCTATCCTGACCGCTTCGGATGCCTCCGACAAGGACAAAAATGATGCGCGTCTTGCTGATGGTATTCTCAACCGCTGGTTCCTGGATGCCATGTATAAAGGTACTTATCCGGAAGATGTGATCCAGCTTGCAAAGAATATGAAGCTCGATATCGGTGTGAAGGATTCTGACGCCAGAACGATTGGGAACGCTCATTTTGATTTCCTGGGTATCAATTATTACTCCCCATTTTTCATCCGGCATGGAGGTAACCAGAAAGGGTACAACCCTGAATTGTATATTCCCGAGGGGCAACTTGCCGCATTTAACGGTGCTGTCAGACCAGATCAACTTACAGCCTTGCTAACCAGAGTTAAAACTGAATACGGTAACCCGCCGGTGATTATCACCGAGAATGGTGCTGGTTTTACGGGCGAGGATAAACTGGTTAACGGCAAAGTCGCTGATACCAAAAGATGTGAATATATCAGAGATCACGTTTCTGCTATGCAAACTGCAATAAAAGATGGCGCACGAGTTGAGGGGTATATGGTGTGGTCAAGTCATGACAATCTTGAATGGTTTGGTGGGTATAATGCCAGATTTGGCATTATTTATGTGGACTGGGATACGCAGGTCAGAACCCCCAAACAGAGTGCATATGCTTACAGCAAAATCATTAAAGGCGAGTGGAACTCCTCCTCACTATGCCAGCCATAATGACGATAAGGGGTGCATTTCGCGCCCCGAGATAAACACATTAAAAATGGTTATCGCTCAATTAACAGGTATTCTCGCTCTCCTTGCTGGTCTTGAAGTGGCCGACAAAAATTGGCCACGACATGAGAGCATTTCTAGAACCAATGAACGTTCGCTCCTGGCACAGGGCCACCCACGACAATACCAAAGGGGTCGGTTCCGGCTGAGGGCGAAATGACACCCTAAGCGTTAGCTCTGTGTCGTTGCACGATGTCAGCGACGGTATTCTTGCTGATACCGAGCTCGCGTGCGATCCAGCGATAGCTGCGTCCCTCGGCCCTCATCGCAACCACCTTAGGCAAAAGTCGGTCTGATTTTGGTCGCACTCCGGCCTGACGACCAAGCCTCTTACCACGTGCCTTCGCAACAGCAAGGCCTGACTTGACCCGCTCGCTGATGAGATCCCGCTCAAACTCCGCAATGCCGGAAAGAAACGTCGCCAGCATTCGTCCATACGGCGACGAAAGATCGAACGCCATTCCATTCATGGCTATCACGGAAACCTTCCAGTTCTCCAGTTCACGTAGCGTATTGAGCAGATCGAGCGTCGAGCGCCCCCACCGGGAAAGCTCAGTGACCAGGATTGCATCAATTTGTCTGGACTGGGCAAGCGCCAGGACTTTCTTTCGCTCGGCCCGGTCGAGTTTAGTTCCTGAACCTGTTTCCTTAAATATTCCCACCACGTCGTAGCCGGCACGGCCGGCGAAGGCTCGCAGATCAAATTCCTGGCGTTCACAAGACTGATCCGCTGTTGAAACCCGGCAGTAAATGGCGGCACGATGTCCCAATTGAACCCTCCTGGATTTTTGTATCGGAACGCCCTGATTTATATGGGCTGGCTGTTGTCCAAAACAGACTATACTTCAAAAGGGACGAATTTGTATGTCACGACGCCATATTTTCACCGAACGGCAGCGAGCAGCGCTGTTCGATCTGCCCACGGACGAACTGTCGCTACTGAAGTTCTACACGCTGGGCGATGATGACCTGGAAAACATTAGGCAGCGCCGCAGACCGGAAAACAGGATTGGCTTTGCCCTGCAACTTTGTGCCTTACGATATCCGGGCCGTGCACTGGCTCCTGGTGAGATGATCCCGCGTGAAGTCCTTTCCTTCGTCGGTGCTCAGCTTGGAGTTCCGGCTGATGCGCTTCTCACTTATGCCACACGGCGCCAAACCCGTCAGCAGCACATGGACACGCTGCGCGAAATTTACGGCTACAAGACCTTCACGGGCCGTGGTGCCCGTGATCTGCGGGAGTGGACTTTCGGCCAGGCCGAAGATGCCAGATCAAACGAGGATCTTGCTCATCGTTTTATTGTGCGGTGTCGGGAAACTTCCACCATTCTGCCCGCAGTATCGACAATCGAGCGCTTGTGCGCGGATGCTCTGGTCGCCGCTGAGCGGCGGATTGAAACGCGGATTGCAGAAAATTTAACAGCGGATGTTCGCGATCACCTGGACAAACTTCTGAGTGAAATGCTCGCCGGCAATATCAGTCGTTTCATCTGGCTTCGCAACTTCGAGGTTGGTAACAACTCGGCTGCTGCTAACCGTTTGCTCGACAGGCTCGAATTTCTGCGTACCCTGAATATCAATCATAGTGCTTTGGCCAGCATACCTGCCCATCGCATTGCCCGGCTGCGTCGGCAGGGTGAACGCTACTTCACCGACGGTTTGCGTGACATCACTTCGGACCGCCGCTGGGCGATCCTTGCCGTCTGTGTTGTGGAGTGGGAAGCGGCGATTGCTGATGCCATAGTCGAAACCCATGACAGGATCGTAGGAAAAACCTGGCGGGAAGCGAAGCGCCAGCATGACGAAACAATTTCCGGCTCTAAAGCCACACTCACGGATACGATCCGTACCTTCACCGCGCTGGGAGCTTCGTTGCTTGAGGCCCGCAGTGACGGAACCCCGCTGGAGATGGCTGTCGCCAGTTCGGTTGCATGGGACCGGCTCGCTCAACTGGTAGCGACAGGGACTCAACTCAGCAACACGCTAGCCGATGAGCCTCTTGCATATGTCGGGCAGGGATACCATCGCTTTCGTCGTTATGCGCCCCGCATGTTGCGCTGTCTGAAGCTCGAAGCCGCGCCGGTCGCCGGACCATTGGTAGCAGCAGCTTTGTCGATCGGAGAGATGAAAGGTGTTGCATCGCCAGAAAGACGTTTCCTGCGGCCCAGCTCCAAATGGAACCGTCATTTACGAGCTCAGGAAAAAGGAGATACCCGTCTTTGGGAAGTGGCGGTACTCTTTCACCTCCGGGATGCTTTTCGTTCCGGAGATGTCTGGCTCGCTCATTCGCGCCGCTATGGTGACCTCAAGCAGGTACTGGTGCCGATGATCGCGGCGCAGGAAAATGCAAAACTGGCCGTGCCTTCCAACCCACAGGATTGGCTGGCAGACAGAAAGGCGCGACTCACGATCGCTCTTAAGCGGCTGGCCCGGGCTGCCCGTAACGGCACTATTCCGCACGGTAGCATAGAAGATGGAACGTTGCGGATCGACAGGTTGACAGCAGACGTGCCGGATGGTGCCGAGGCACTCATACTGGATCTGTATCGCCGAATGCCGTCCGTTCGGATTACCGACATGCTGCTTGAAGTTGATGCAGCCCTTGGTTTCACAGATGCGTTTACCCATCTGAGAACCGGGGCTCCATGTCGCGACCGGATCGGTCTGCTCAACGTCCTGCTCGCTGAAGGGCTCAATCTGGGCCTGCGTAAGATGGCGGAAGCTACAAACACGCATGATTACTGGCAGCTCTCACGCCTTGCCCGCTGGCATGTTGAAAGCGAAGCCATGAACCAGGCATTGGCAATTGTGGTGGCCGCGCAGGGTAAACTGCCGATGTCACGCGTCTGGGGGATGGGCACGTCAGCATCGAGCGATGGTCAGTTTTTCCCGACAGCGCGGCATGGCGAAGCCATGAACATGGTCAATGCCAAATATGGTTCTGTTCCCGGCCTCAAAGCGTATACTCACGTAAGCGACCAGTTCGCGCCATTCGCTTGTCAGTCGATCCCGGCGACCGTGAGCGAGGCACCGTATATTCTCGATGGACTACTGATGAACGAGGTCGGTCGCCATGTTCGCGAACAGTATGCCGATACAGCAGGATTCACCGACCATTTGTTCGGAGCCAGTAGCCTGCTCGGCTACAATCTCGTTCTGCGAATCAGGGATCTGCCATCGAAGCGGTTGTACGTATTTAATCCCGATACGACCCCCAGGGAGTTACGCAAGTTGGTAGGTGGAAAAGCCCGGGAGGATCTTATCGTTGCGAACTGGCCTGATATTTTCCGTTGTGCCGCGACGATGACCGCTGGCAAAATCAGGCCCAGCCAACTCCTGCGCAAGCTCGCTTCTTACCCACGACAAAACAACCTTGCAGTTGCGCTTCGTGAAGTTGGTCGTATTGAACGGACCCTTTTCATTATTGAGTGGATCCTGGATACGGACATGCAGCGACGTGCTCAGATCGGTCTTAACAAGGGAGAGGCCCACCATGCGCTCAAAAATGCGCTCCGTATCGGGAGGCAGGGGGAAATTCGCGATCGCACGACAGAGGGGCAGCACTACCGAATCGCTGGGCTCAATTTATTGACTGCGGTGATCATTTACTGGAATACCGTCCATCTTGGTCATGCCGTCACGGAGCGGCGGAACGAAGGGTTGGATGTTCCCCCTGAATTTCTTCCCCACATATCCCCATTGGGCTGGGCGCACATTCTACTGACTGGCGAATATCTTTGGCCCAAGGAACCGAAAGCTTAGGGTGTCATTTCGCCCTCAGCCGGAACCGACCCCAGACCGCTGGCTCGATAGCTCTGATTCTCCAGCCCCCGATCTCTGATTTCACCCAGCCGATGCATAAAGACCGCTCGCGCAAGGGCATTGCGAGCCTCACCTTTATTCAGCCCCGCATGTACGCGTCGACGCAGTAAAGGATCCCTGAACCAGTCCAGCATAAACAATGACCTTTCGATGCGGCCAATCTCTCTCAGCGCCTTTGCCAGACCATTCTGCTTCGGATAGCTTGCCAGCTTTTTCATCATCAGTGATGCTGTTACCGTTCCCTGCTTTATAGAACTTGCCAGACGCAGCACCTCATGCCAGTGGGTTTCAATTTCCTTTAGATTCAGGCTGGTTGTCGAGATGATTGACTGAAGCCCCTGATACAACTCAGCTTTTCCATGAATAAACAGCCGTTTGTCATGAAGATCCCGGATCCTTGGCGCAAAAGCGAATCCGAGCGGATGCATTAGCGCAAAAACATGCTCAGTGAAACCTGCTGTGTCGGTGTAATGCTCTGTAATTTCCAGATCAGTTTTGTGGTACAGCAGACCATCAAGTACGTGTGTTGAATCCCGCACGCGGCTGATAACTTTGGTGTAAAACGGGCTGTATTGGTCCGAAATATGCGTATAAATCTGCACGCCTGGATCCTGACCGTATTTAAGATTGACCTGACCAGCATAACGCCCGTGACTCCCCACCCGAAAGTTCTGTCCATCAGACGATGACGTTGTTCCATCGCCCCAGAATGCCGCCAGAGGGCTTTTTTTCTGGGCATTGACCAACTCGGCCAGCGCAGCTGAATAGGTTTCATCCCTGATGTACCAGGCCTGAATGCCCTCGAGTGACGATTTGGTCGTTCCCGGACAGGATTCGGCCATTTTTGTCAGTCCAAGGTTGATACCATCGGCCAGGATGGTGGTCAGTAACAACTTTCTGTCTTTAGGTCTGACGTGATTGTTTTTGAGATGTGTGAAATGGCGGGTAAAACCAGTCCAGCCGTCCACTTCATCCAGCATTTCAGTAATTTTAGGGTGAGGGAGCATGCCATAAACCAGATCGCCAAAAGGGGATGCTGCTGAAGGGACACTGTTATCCAGCGGGGTAATTTTCACGCCTTTATCCGATATATCAACATCGGGTAAATCACCGGCCAGCGCCATCGCGTTAACTTCTTCCAGACGCGATGCAAGAAGCGTCAAACGGCTCTTGATGTATTCATGGCAATCGGCCGGAACAGCAAGGGGTAACTGGTTATCCCGGAGTGATTTTTCAAAATCGTCTGACGGGATCAGATAATCATCGAAATTCCTGTAGCGGCGTGACCCCTTTACCCAGATGTCACCTGAACGTAAGGCTCCCTTCAGTTCATTCAGCACGCAAAATTCGTAATATTTTCGGTCAATGCCGGTGGGGGTGATCACAACCTTTCTCCAGCTTTCCGGGATGAACCCGATTGGCGCGGAAGGCGGTACTTTTCGGAGTTGTTTTCTATACATATCTCTGACGGTATCCAATGCGTCACTGAGCTGCATTGCGGCGGGTGCAGCCCTGAACTGCAACACGGACAGCATCCGGGGGGCGTATTTACGCAGCGTACTGTATTTTTCTGTGATCAGATGCAACGGGTCGAAGTTGTCCTTACGTGACAGGAACCGCGTCTCTTCCACGCTGTTGATGAATTCCTGCCAGGGAAGGACGTCTTCTATTGCGGCCCAGGGATCTTCCCCGGACTCTCTGGCGTTAAGTAATGCCTGTCCGACGGTAACGTATTGCTTCAGTTTACTCTGAATCAGCTTTCCCGTTTGCTGGAGCCGCTCGGCCTGAGTACGTTTTGCCCTGCTGAACAGACTACTCAGAATACGCTCGTGCAGATCAATAACTTCGTCAGTCAGGGTGGATCTGGCCTCCGATATGATACAAACCAGCGAGGCATAACGGCGAACATCCGTGAATCTTGCCAGATCCCGGCTACTCATTTTCCTGCCTTCGCGTGCGAGTTTCAGGAGTCGGTTCTGGTGAACGGAAAGTGCAATGCCGTCAGGGAGTGCCAGCGACTCAATCGCATTTAACCGGTCGATATGTTGCAGGACATTTTTACCATTAATTTTTCCCGGAGGCTGGAGCAGCCAGGCCAGCCGTGAAGGTTGCTCACCCTCAGATACCAACAGACGGTCCAGTGCCGCTTTATGCCCTGGTTCAAGCTGCGCGGTAAGCGCAGAAAAAACCGCCCTGTCGGCAAGTGTTGTTGCTTCGGCCAGGGTTCGTTCGATCACTTCAACAGAGGGGAAAATAACCTTATTATTGTGGAGCCAGGAGAGCATTTCCTCCGCAAGTAAAAAACCTCTGTCTGTCCGCATGGCGTGGGGATAAAGGTGGCGAATACAGGTTTTTTGCAGCGCCCGGTTAAAAGGGGATAATTCCAGGTAGCGGTAGAGTTCAGCCAGATGTTCCCAGCGGGTGACCTCTCTTGATGCATACTCGGCCCACAAATCAGACTGGACTTTCAAATGAGCCGCCAGCCTGAAGACAACACAGTCGTGAGGTGAAATACTTTTGTCGGGAGGAAACCCTGGTCCTCGCAAATAACAGAGTAAAACTGCAAAGCCCAGACGGTTAGCTGGCCTGCGGTGTTTATTAATGAGCGCGAGGTCATGTTCACTCAGAAAGCACATGCGCGTCAGAAATACGTCATCATCCGGCACAATCAACAAGCGTTCTTTTTCTTCACTACTGAGTATTTGTCTCCGTGGCATAAATACTTCCCTCGCGTATAGTTTCCATATGTTATGGATTGGCTATGACCGAAACCGGTCGGTTTCGTACGCCTCGCAAACAATATGTCCGAAAGTCAGCGAAATTTGTTTCGTACATACGTTATAATTCGGACACCCTTTGCGTACGGAAAGTTTCCTATGTCACGAGTTTTTGCCTACTGTCGGGTCTCCACTCTGGAACAGAATACAGAAAACCAGCGCCATGAAATTGAAGCGGCGGGTTTTGCCATCAGACCCCAGCGGCTGATTGAGGAACATATAAGTGGTTCGGTTGCTGCCAGCGAAAGACCAGGGTTCATCCGGTTGCTTGATCGAATGGAAAGCGGTGACGTATTGATTGTCACCAAACTTGACCGACTCGGCCGTAATGCGATGGATATCCGAAAAACAGTTGAACAACTGGCTACTTTAGATATCCGTGTTCATTGTCTCGCTCTCGGAGGTGTGGATTTAACCAGCCCGGCCGGAAAAATGACTATGCAGGTGATTTCAGCTGTGGCTGAGTTTGAGAGGGATCTGCTGATTGAACGCACACATTCAGGGATTTCTCGGGCAAGATCAGCCGGGAAACGCTTCGGTCGTCCGCCCATCTTGAGCGAGGAGCAAAAAAAAATAGTGTCAGAGCGCCTTAATTCCGGGGCCAGTATCAGTGCGGTTGCCAGAGAATTTAATACCACCCGGCAAACCATACTCCGGGTAAAAGCAGGACAGCAATAATACTGAATGTGAATAAAGCCCATAACTGGCCAGGCAGTTGAAACTGTTCTTGAAGTAAACATCTGGAAAGCATGAAACATCATTCTATCCACAGGGAGCAGTGGCTATTATAATCGAATTTCGATAACGAAATTCGATTATAATAGCCAATAAAACCAGCAATCAGGATCTGACCATGAACGATACTGCCAGGAATGATCACAGCCCCTGGGCTGTCTTTCTGATTTTCTTCCGACTTGGCCTGACATCCTTCGGCGGCCCAATTGCCCATCTGGGTTACTTCCGCGATGAGTTTGTGACGCGACGGCAGTGGTTGACCGAGCGCAGCTATGCAGATTTGGTCGCTCTGTGCCAGTTCCTTCCGGGACCAGCAAGCAGTCAGGTTGGTATAGCGCTCGGGCTGTCCCGTGCCGGTTATACCGGGGCGCTGGCAGCATGGGCCGGCTTCACGCTACCGTCAGCAGTTGCACTGATCCTGTTTGCGCTGGGGATGACCAGTTACGGGGATATGATGCCCTCTGGTGTATTGCATGGGCTGAAAGTGGTAGCCGTTGCGGTGGTCGCGCAAGCTGTATGGGGCATGGCCCGAAATCTTTGCCCGGATATACCGCGTATTACTGTCATGGCAGTGGCAACCTGCTTTGTGCTTCTTGTGCCATCGGCCTGGGGACAGGTGGGAGTAATCGTCACTGCGGCTGTCACTGGCATGTTACTGTTCAAACCTCAGCAGACGACGGTACATGATCCGCTGCCCGTTTCAATACGGCGTCGCGTCGGATTGTTCTGGCTCACGCTGTTCTTTGTGCTACTGACAGGGTTACCATTGCTGACGGCGATATTCCCAAATCCGACGCTGTTAATGGTAGAAACTTTCTACCGGACCGGATCACTGGTTTTTGGTGGCGGGCATGTCGTGCTGCCATTACTGCAGACTGAAGTCGTTCCTTCTGGCTGGGTCAGCACTGATACATTCTTGGCTGGCTACGGCGCTGCCCAGGCCGTTCCTGGACCATTGTTCACTTTTGCAGCCTTTCTCGGGGCTTCGATGAACCAGGTGCCTTCTGGCTGGCTGGGTGGTCTGGTTTGTCTGCTGGCAATTTTCGCACCGTCCTTCCTTCTGATTGTGGGAGCATTGCCGTTCTGGGAAAGTCTGCGCCGCAATATCCGTACACAAGCAGCGTTGCAGGGTATTAATGCAGCCGTAGTTGGCCTTCTGCTGGCAGCTCTCTATCAACCAGTATGGACGAGCGCAGTTCTCGCTCCGCAAGATTTCGGCCTTGCCCTTGTGGCACTGGTCGCTCTGATGTTCTGGAAACTGCCGCCGTGGCTGGTCGTAGTGAGTTGCGGTGTTGCGGGTTGGTTGTTGAGTTTAGCACTGTGAGGTTCCGGGCGTGACCGACAAAGATCTTTACGGCGGGATGATCCGTTTGCACATCCTGCATCATGCAGCCAAAGAACCCGTCTTTGGTCTGGGCATCATTGAGGAATTGCGACACCACGGTTATCAACTCAGCCCGGGTACCCTGTATCCGATGCTGCACGGTATGGAAAAGAAGGGGTATCTCACTTCACGACATGTTCAGGCCGGTCGACGAAGTCGGCGAGTATATGAAATCACCGGACAAGGGCACATAGCGCTAACGGACGCCAGAAACAGGGTGAAAGAGCTGTTCGGTGAACTTGTTGAAGGCAAATGATATGCCTATGGTTTTAGTCCGGTCTGCCGTCTTCTGAAAACGACAGACACATGTAAGATTATCCGCTGCCTGGCAGAAGGAGACTTTGTGAAAACGCTCATGGTGTGTATTTATACGATCAGAAGGCGTTTTTTTCGCTGGGCATGTACCTGGTGGTCTATGGCCTGCGCAATGCCGGGCTCACGGAGTATCTGTCTGGTGTACTGAACCTGCTGGCAGAAAAGGGGTTATGGGCAGCAACGTTCGGCACCGGCTTCCTGACCGCGTTCCTGTCGTCGGTGATGAACAATATGCCGACGGTGCTGATTGGCGCGCTGTCGATTGACGGGAGTACGGCGACTGGCGTCGTCAAAGAGGCAATGATTTATGCCAACGTGATTGGCTGCGATTTAGGCCCGAAAATCACCCCGATTGGCAGTCTGGCAACCCTGCTTTGGCTGCATGTGCTTGCCCAGAAAAATATAACGATCACCTGGGGTTATTACTTCCGCACCGGCATTATCATGACTCTGCCCGTGCTGTTTGTCACTCTGGCCGCGCTGGCGTTGCGGCTTTCCATCACTTTGTAATGAGATAAAGATATGAGCAACATTACCATCTATCACAACCCGGCCTGCGGCACTTCACGCAACACGCTGGAGATGATCCGTAACAGCGGTAACGAACCGACCATTATTTATTATCTCGATACGCCACCGACCCGTGATGAGCTGATTAAACTTATTTCAGATATGGGAATTACGGTGCGTGCATTGCTGCGTAAGAATGTTGAGCCTTATGAACACCAGGGCCTTGATGAAGAGAAATTCAGTGATGAGCAGTTGATTGATTTTATGCTTCAACATCCGATCCTGATTAATCGGCCGGTAGTCGTTACGCCGCTTGGCACTCGTCTTTGCCGCCCTTCAGAAATAGTGCTGGATATTCTACCTGAAGGTCAGAAAGGAGTGTTTACCAAAGAGGACGGCGAAAAGGTCATTGACGAAACGGGGAAGCGGGTTAAGTAACCTGTTTTTTTCGTCTCATTTTTATCGTATTCGGGCGTCTGTCTGTACCATGCAGACGCTCGCTTTTTGTAATGCCAGCTAAAGAAACAGGTTTAACGTAGGATATTTTCCGTTTTCTGGATTTGCCCCTATATTTCCAGACACCTGTTATCACTTAACCCATTACTGGCCTGCTGCCGTAGATATTCCCGTGGCGAGCGATAACCCAGTGCACTATGCGGATGCCATTCGTTATAATGCTCGAACGCCTCTGCAAGGTTCTTTGCTGCCGTTAACCCGTCTGGTTTAGGCATGATACTGATGTAGTCACGCTTTATCGTTTTCACGAAGCTCTCTGCTATGCCGTTACTCTCCGGACTCCGCACCGCCGTGTTCTTCGGTTCAAGCCCCAACATCCGGGCAAACTGCCGTGTTTCATTAGCCCGGTAGCATGAACCATTATCCGTCAGCCACTCTACTGGAGACGCCGGAAGCTCGTTGCCGAAGCGGCGTTCCACCGCTCCCAGCATTACCTCCTGTACTGTTTCACTGTCGAAGCCGCCCGTAGTGACTGCCCAGTGCAGTGCCTCACGGTCACAGCAGTCCAGCGCGAACGTGACTCGCAGTTTTTCTCCGTTATCACAGCGGAACTCGAACCCGTCAGAGCACCATCGTTGATTGCTTTCTTTCACGGCCACTTTGCCAGTATGTGCCCGTTTCGATGGCGGTACAGCGGTTTTTCGCTCAAGCAACAGCGCATTCTGGCGCATGATCCGGTAAACACGTTTGGCATTGATCGCAGGCATACCATCAAGTTCGGCCTGTCTGCGAAGCAGCGCCCATACCCGACGATAACCATACGTGGGCAGCTCTCCGATAACATGGTGTATACGGAGAAGCACATCCGTATCATCTGAGTGACGGCTGCGGCGACCATCTTTCCAGTCATCGGTTCGTCTGAGAATTACGTGCAACTGCGCACGCGACACCCGGAGACAACGGCTGACTAAGCTTACTCCCCATCCCCGGGCAATAAGGGCGCGTGCGCTATCCACTTTTTTGCACGCCCGTATTCAACGGCTTCTTTAAGGAGTTCATTTTCCATCGTTTTTTTGCCGAGCAGGCGCTGGAGTTCTTTAATCTGCTTCATGGCAGCAGCAAGTTCAGAGGCAGGAACGACCTGCTCTCCTGCGGCCACAGCAGTAAGACTTCCCTCCTGGTATTGCTTGCGCCAGAGAAATAACTGGCTGGCTGCCACACCGTGTTGCCGGGCAACAAGGGAGACCGTCATTCCCGGTTCAAAACTCTGCTGAACAATAGCGATCTTTTCCTGTGTAGTACGCCGTCTGCGTTTCTCCGGTCCTAAGACATCAATCATCTGCTCTCCAATGACTAGTCTAAAAACTAGTATTAAGACTATCACTTATTTAAGTGATATTGGTTGTCTGGAGATTCAGGGGGCCAGTCTATTTTCCAAGCGGACCCCTTAATGACTAGCAGCCTGGAAGTACGCTGTGTGCCAAATCCAAAAATAGTCATTCACACCCTGAATCACTTTAAAGTGATTCAGGGTATGCGCTTATAGCTGCCATTCAAGGCGTTAATAATTTTTGTAGATTTTCTATTCCATATAATATGTTTTCAACGAATCTGGAGAAATGAAGTGCCATGTGTGTATGGCACTTCATCTCTTATTTACTCATTGACTCCGTTACCGTCTGCCAGGTTATGAAACCACCACTCAGATTATATGTCCGGAAGCCGTGAGCCTGCAGAATACGGTATGCCACATGCCCGCGCAGGCCACTCTGACATCCTATAAAAATTTCTTTATCTTTAGGCAATTTTCCAAGGTTTTCCCGCAGGGAATCAAGAGGGATGGATAGCGCGTCAGGATATTCACCAAATTGTTTCAGTTCGGCAGGAGAGCGAATATCAAGTAAACAATAACTGCCCGGTTCCCGTTGTAACACATCGCTGACATGACATATGACCGTATCTCCTTTCATTACATTTGTCGCCACCATACCAGCCTGGTTAACGACGTCCCTTGCACTGTTAAAAGGTGGAGCATAAGTCAGCTCAAGATGTTCGAGATCGTTGACGGTAAGCCCCGCGCGCTGTGCGACAGACAGGACATCGATGCGTTTATCAACCCCTTTTTTCCCTGATGCCTGAGCCCCGAGAATTTTACCGGTATCGGGGCTGAACAGCAGTTTCAGACTGATCATCGTTGCCCCCGGGTAGTAACCGGCATGATCAGCGGCATGGACGTAAACCTTCTCGTATCGGGTGCCATGAACTTTCAGCTGCTTTTCATTCGCACCGACGCTGCCAATACTCAGCGAAAATACCTTACAAATGGATGTCCCCTGACTGCCATGGTAAAGGCTGTGACGATCTAGCATGTTATCAGCAGCAATGCGTCCCTGGCGGTTGGCGGGCCCTGCCAGAGGAAAATTAGCGGGTTCCTGAAAGACAAAGTCTGGGGTTTCAACGGCATCCCCCACGGCGTAGATGTCAGGGATACTGGTCTGCATACAGGCATTGACGCTTATGCCTCCCCGTTTACCCACTGCGAGCCCGGCTCCTGTGGCAAGGCTGTTCTCAGGTTTTACCCCGATGGCGAGAATAACCATGTCGGTCTGCAGAAACCCACCCTCAGACAGTGCAACGCGGAATCCCGTCTCTGTCCGCAGTACCTCGGTGAGCGCCGTTCTGAGACGCAGATCCACGCCATGACTCCGGATTTCCTGATGCAGGGCAGATGCCATTTCAGGATCAACCGGAGCCATAACCTGTTCCCCCATCTCCAGCAGGGTCACATTGATCCCCCGTTCGCTCAGAGCCTCCATCACTTCAAGTCCGATAAATCCCCCCCCGACAAGCGTGGTGTGAGCTACGTGATGTTGCTCAATCCACCCCAGGATAGCATCCATGTCAGTAAGATTTCGCAGCGTAAAGACACCCTCTTCCTGTAGCCCGGGCAAAGGAGGGACAACCGGAGCGGCGCCGGTACTGAGGAGCAGACGATCCCATTCTTCGCTATAGACCTCCCCTGAGGTCAGATTTTTAACCGTCACCGTTTTATTAACCGGATCCACTGACGTCACTTCATGACAGATACGGACGTCTATGTTAAAGCGGGATTTAAAATCCTCCGGGGTTTTCAGAATCAGTGACTGCCTTAAAGGAATTTTTCCGCCTATATGATAAGGTAATCCACAGTTGGCGAAAGAGACATCGCTTCCCCGTTCAAACACAACAATACTGACATCCTCTGATAACCGACGAGCTCTGGCTGCAGCGGATGCCCCGCCGGCAACACCACCAACAATCACTATTTTCATTACATCCTCTCTGTTCACCCGGGGCAAAAATGCCTGCCAGATATAATCGTTTCCCCGGGCCGGCAGGACGCTGCAGACCTGACGAACACGATGGCAAAATTACGATACCGTCAGTATACTAAATTATATTATATAAAAACACATAGTATGAGAAATCAGCAATGCTCATGAATGAAGACACAAAACGTCAGACAGATATGAAGAATGCGGCCCTGAGGGCAGCAGATGTCTTACGGGGACTGGCCAACAGCGACCGGTTGCTGTTGATGTGTCAGTTAAGCCTGGGGGAAGCGAATGTGGCCGGGCTGGAAGCGGCGGTCGGTATCACTCAGCCGACCCTGTCCCAGCAGCTGGGTGTCATGCGCCGCCTGAAGCTGGTCGAGACCCGACGGGCAGGTAAAATGGTATATTACCGTATTGAGGATAACCGTATCATGACGTTGTTAAATACCTTATATGATCTCTACTGCCCGCAGGCAGGCACCGGTAAAGGAAGCCATAACAACGAATAATATGATCCTGCTTTCCCCGTAAACCGTTTTATCCGTGCATCATTAACCCTGTTCAGGCTGTGAAATGCCAGACCGGAACCTGCGATACCTTAACGGGAAAACAACAGTGGTCCGGATATACCAGCCGATGATGCCCGTCACGGACTGTATTTCTCGTTCACGCATTCACTGATTAACCCACTGATTCAATGGTGTTTAATACTGTGACGGTCAGAAAAAACAGCCACAGGAACACGGATGATTCTGCACTGTCAGTAATAGCCTGTGGCTGACAAACCGTTTTTTCTGCTGCCACGTGGTGACATTATTCAAGCAGGCTACGCAACATCCAGGCAGTTTTCTCATGTAACTGGATACGTTGTGTAAGCAGATCTGCTGTGGCTTCATCATTCGCATTATTAACGAGCGGGAACAGGGAGCGTGCAGTTTTAACCACGGTCTCCTGGCCCTGGACAAGATTTTCAATCATGTTTTTTGCTGCCGGAATATCCTTATCTTCATTAACCGCTGTTAGACGTGAAAATTCATGATATGTGCCGGGCGCGAAGCATCCGAGCGAGCGTATACGTTCAGCGATATCATCAACGGCAGTGGCCAGCTCATTGTATTGATTTTCAAACATTAAATGTAAGCTGTTAAACATGGGGCCAGTTACATTCCAGTGATAGTAATGTGTTTTTATATACAGGGTATAGGTGTCAGCAAGAAGCCGGGACAGGCCGTCTGCAATCTCCACCCGGGATGATTCAGCAATACCAATATCAATGATTTGTTTACTCATAACTACCTCTTACACGGTTTCAGTGGAATATACGATATGCGATTATTCTTTCCGGTCTGAGCAAAACACGCCTCAAATTTTTATAATAACCAGGTACACCTGTCGTCTGTCACACTAGCGATGCGCCAGAGCAATATCCTGCGACGGAACAATGAATTTCGCCGTGGCACGTGCCACTGTCTGCTGTCCTTTTGTCAGCCATGCTTCAAGCAGGTAAATCCCCCTGCGTTGCCCAAGCAGTCTGGCACATACCATCAGTTTGTCTCCGGTACAAACGGGTGAAATGAATCTTACCGTCAGTTCAGCCGTCAGGGCTTGCACACCCTGCATGAACAAACAATGAGTCATTGCTGCATCCAGCAGGGTACTCGTCATTCCGCCATGTAAAAGACCCGTATACCCCTGATGCCTGTGATTGGCCGTGTAGTCCGCACATACAGAGCCATCCGGGTGCTCTGAAAACATTAAGTTCACCGTATCAGGGTTGTTGTCGCGGGAACTACAGACCATACAACAGGTATGGGCCTTTCTGGCATCAAGATAACAATTCATCTGTTTCTGCTCAGCGTCCGGTTGTACTGACGGGAGGCATCCGGAATTCAGTCAGCTGAGGGGCTCCCCCGGCATCATTACTGCCTCCTCCACACATTCCGGCTCCTGGTTTATACACAATACGGGTCTGATAAAAATCACCGCCCGTGATGAAATAAACTCATGAATGGCAACAGCGCCCGTTTCCGTGATGATGCTGACGCCCACCCTGGCACGCATTTTCTGCTGTGTTCCCGTCAGAGTGACAGCATTTTTTCCCTTTCGCCTCATGATGAAAGGACTGGCGTCCCTGCTCCGGCTTATTCAGTTCAGTCAGAACACGGGTATCCGGATCACACAGTTCAGTGAACAAACGACGACCACAGTCAGTCTGGTACACCGCGATCTGATGCCCCAGTAATTTACCCAGCATCCGTTCCCCGATGTTACGGACCACAACGCGGCTGACTTGCTGTTGAACCAGCAGGTCAACCAGCTTCCGTTTACCTGAACAATCTGCGCCCAGCGCGGGATTTTCTGTCCGGCTGAGCTCCACACCGCGCTCATCCACCAGGACAAGGTGACTCGCTTTGGTAAAATGATTTGCTACCCGGTCGTCATTCACTGGAATGGCTGTGATCATCTTGTGTAACTCCTTCCCTTTCAGAGTGCATTATTAAGGCCTTGCCCTGAGTGAGACAGTCCACAACCTTAAAACGGGCTGCTTTCAGGACATTGGCCAGTGTCTGCCTTGAAACCCCCATTGCAACAGCCGCTTCCTGCTGTTGCATGCCCAGTAAATCGACCAGCCGTAACGCTTCAAACTCATCTTCTTTTAAATGAACATGTTCAAGCTGGCTCATCGGTCGCGCATTGGGCTTAAAACAGGTATCCGCAGGGCGGCCACAGATGTTACGGGGAATTCTGGGTCTTGGCATGAAGGCTCCTTATTGGCATATGCTATATATACACTCATAAACTGGCATATGCAATATACTCTGCTCACCGGTGGAGAATTTTTTGCTTTACCCTGGAGTCTGTAAGTGGGCAGCAGGTCATGAGAGATGAAGAGAAAGAAAACAGATACTGTATGAGACTCAATTTAAAGTGCTGCCATAAGGGGGTCGTCTCAGAAAACGGAAAATAAAGCACGCTAAGCCGGTGGCAGCGGTCGCAATGGCCTGAACTTCCCCGCACCGACCTTGGCACTGCTGCGCCATAGGTAATCGCCGGTCAGGTTGATATGCTCCCACCCCAGCGGGGACAGATAGGGCGAATGATTGGATCACCGCCTTGCCGTCGCTGCTCGCAGCAGCCAGCTTCATGGCCAGCGCCGCCTCGTGAGTCTGCGCGTCAAAGTTTCTGAACTTGGTCGCATCAGCGCCGAGGTAAGCAAGGATGCGCATTTTTTCAGTAAGCGGTGGCTCGGGGTGTGCAGCAACTTTTGGGGCGAGCTGAACGACCTGAACCCATTCCTCCTGCGAAATCGCACCGGTAATAGCCTGCATGTTGCGCCCGAGTTCCTGCATGATCTTGCGTAGCGCCAGTGGCTCAACCTGGGTAGCGTCACCAGCCCAAGCTGGCAACTGAAAACCCCATAAAAGCAGGCAGGCCGTAACGGTCAGGGTGATAGTTCCAAATGCGTGGCTGTGTTTGCGGTGGGTCATGAAATTCTCCTGTAATTCAATCGTTCTCTCATTCGAACTCCCGCCCTTCGCCAGCTTCCTCATGGGTCACGCCGTCGCGGATGTGGTAGATGCGCTTGAATGTGGGGATGATCTTTTCGTCATGGGTGACGACGATGATGGCGGTCTCGAACTTCCGGGCCATGTCGTTGAGGATGCGGATTACAGCCATGGCGCGCTCGGAATCCAGCGGCGCAGTGGGTTCATCAGCCAGGATCACCGGCGGACGATTGACCAGTCCGCGCGCGATGGCGACCCGTTGCTGCTCGCCACCGGAGAGTTGCGAGGGCATTGCGCGAGCTCGGTGTTGCACATCAAGCGCTGTGAGCAATTCCAGTGCCTTCGCGCGCGACTCTCCATTCGCGACGCCTGCAAGCATCGGCAGCAGCGCCACGTTGTCGGTGACATCGAGAAACGGAATCAGGTACGGCGCCTGGAAAACGAAACCGATCTTGTCACGCCGTAAGGCGCGCAGGTCGCGGACTTTCCAGCCATCGGCGTAGATCACTTCATCGCCCAGCGTCATGCGACCGGCGGTCGGTTCGATCACCGCACCCAGACACTTGAGCAGCGTGCTCTTGCCGGACCCGGAAGGGCCGATCAGTCCCACCACTTCACCAGGCGCAACATGCATATTCACGTCTCTCAAGGCAAAGACAGCGGTGTCACCATCGCCATACCGCTTGCTTAAACTTTCGATGTGTATCCCTTTGCCACTCATCTCAACCTCCAATGGCTTCGGCCGGATCGACCTTGAGTGCTATGCGAATGGCGACGAGGCTAGCTAGAACGCAGATCACGAGCACGGCAAAAAAACCGGCGACAGAATCCATTGGCGTGAGCAGGACATATTTTGGAAAAGCCGGTGCTGAAAAGGTGGCTGTGATCTTGCCGACCACGAAGCCAATCACGCCCAGGGCGAGCGCCTGCTGCATGATCATCGCGGCGATGGTTCGGTTGCGTGTGCCGATGAGCTTCAACACCGCGATCTCACGGATTTTGTCCATCGTCAGCGAATAGATGATGAAGGCAACGATGGCCGCGCTAACGATGGCCAGAATCACAAGGAACATGCCGATCTGCTTGGCCGAGGTGGCGATCAGCTTGCCGACGAGGATGTCTTCCATCTGTGCCCGGGTGTAGACCGTCAAACGCTTCCAGCGCTGGATGGATTCGGCAACCTCGTCCGGCGCATGACCAGGTTTCAGAGTGACCAGCACGGCATTGACGAACGCGTTGCTGCTCTGTGAAGCAATCACGGCATCCAGCAAACCTGGATCACCGGGTCGATTGAAGACCGGGTTGGCTTCGGTGCGACGCCGGCTTTGCCAGATGGCATCGTTGTCCTTGAGGAACTGGGCCTCCTGGGCATCTTTGAGCGGAATGAATACCATCGGGTCGCCGCTGGACGACACCATGCGCCGTGTCAGCCCCACGACGGTGTAATGATTGCGGCGAATGGCAAGACGATCTCCCAGTTTGAAGCCGGTGGCGATGTCGGCCACAGCCTCGTAGTGACCGCGCGTGATCTGGCGTCCAGCGACGAGATAAGGAGGCCATCCGGGTGTAGCCCCCAACGCACCGGGCGCGATGCCGACCACCATGGTGCGTACATCACTCTCGCCCTTGCGTACCTGCATGGTCAGGTAGGTCGCGTTCGCTGCCTGTGAGACTCCCGGCATGGCGAGAATGGCGCGATACACGTCATCGTTGAGGCTGGACGACTCCGCATAAGGACCCAGAGTATCCTTTTGCACCACCCAAAGGTCAGCGCCACTGTTGTCGAGCAACGCCTTGCCGTCGTCCACCATGCCTCGGTACACCCCAGCCATGACTAGGGTGACGCCGATCAGCAGACCCAGACCGATGCCGGTGAAGACGAATTTCCCCCAGGCATGGAGAATGTCGCGGCCGGCCAGGCTGATCATCGTGAAACTCCCGGGATATGCTCGACCACATGGATGCGGCTGCGCGCCGTCAGTGCCTTTTCGCTATAGGTCACAACCTGGTCCCCATTCTTGAGCCCTTCGCGCACCTGCACGTAACCATTGAGGTCGGAAGTGCCGAGCTTGACCGGGGAGAAATGCAGATCACCATCCACGATTTGCCAGACACCAACTTTATCGCCTTCACGCTGGACGGCAGCGTTGGGGATCAGTGGAGCGGCCGGGAGCGCCGGCAAGTCAACCGTGACTTCGGCCAGTTCACCCACTGGTGGCAAAGGTTCTGGTTTGTTATCGAATGTCACCTTGGCAAGCGTTTCCTCGGTTACCGCGTCGGCCTTGGGTT
Organism: Klebsiella huaxiensis; assembly: GCF_003261575.2. Taxonomy (GTDB): domain Bacteria; phylum Pseudomonadota; class Gammaproteobacteria; order Enterobacterales; family Enterobacteriaceae; genus Klebsiella; species Klebsiella huaxiensis. Next base: position 70,920 of record NZ_CP036176.1, read on the forward strand.
CCACCCGCAGCACGCGACCTTTCAAGGTCTGGCCACCACGCGAACGCAGGACGATATGAGCCGGCAGCCCCCCAGCCAGCCCCGATGCGCTGATCTGGTCGAAGCGCACATTGATCCACAAACTCTTGGGGTCGATCACTTCCACCACGGCCTGGCCCGCGACGATGGTCGTGCCGGGATCGGCATCGCGCACGGCGACTACACCGTCGACCGGCGCGATCAGGCGCAGATTGCTCCGCTGCGCGACGAGTGCTTCGCGGTCGGAGCGTGCCCGGGCAATATCTTCCCGAGCGGCGGATAGGGCGGCATCGGCGATCTGCAGTTCCTGCCGCTTGGTGGTGACGATTTCCTCGCTGGTCGAGCGCACCGCAAACAATTGCTCATAGCGGCGCGCCTGGGTTTGCGCGTAGGCTTGCCGGGCTTCTGCCTCGCGCAAAGCCGCTTCCGCCCGCTTGAATACAGACTCCTGTGAGCGCACCCGATCATCAAGGTCGACCGGCTCCATCTCGCCGAGCACCTGTCCGGCCTTGACCTGGCCGCCTACATGCACCTCCAGGCGTTTGACGCGCCCGGCAAACGTCGGCCCGATCTTGTAGGTGTAGCGCGCCTCCACCGTGCCGATGCCGAACAGCGCCGGTGTGATAGCCCGTGATTCCACGCTTGCCACCGTCACAGCGACCGGGGCGAGCGGCCCTGATCGCAGACCGACATAAATAAAAAGCACCAGCAAAGGAATGATGACGGCAAGCAGTGCCAGGGTGCGGCCTTGCAAGGGTAACTTTTTCATTGCGCACTCCTTATGCCACGCCGATAAATTGCAAAGACGCGCGGCGCATCGCGGTGCATACGTCCCACATCACCCGCTAACAGCGATTGCATGACCAAGCCCTGGATCGTGCCAATGAACAGCGTTGCCGCCGCCTCGTTGTCAAGCGAGGGAGACAACTCGCCGCTGGCCTTGCCTTTCTCGATGAGACGATGCAAACGTTCGCCGTAGCGCTGAATCAAGGTTTGCACCATGCGCTTGGCCGGTGTCGATTCGGCACGCTGAAGCTCACCAAACATCATTCTTGGCACGCCTGGGTGCTCAGCTACGAATTCGATATGACTCATGAACATCGCCTCCATGGCTGCCAAGGGCGACTCGATTCCTTGTGCGGATCGATCGATTCTGGCTAATAGGCGCTCTGCTACCCACTCCATGACCGCCTGCCAAATGGCTTCCTTGTTCGGGAAGTGCCGAAACAGCGCACCCTGGGTCAAGTTCATGTGTTTAGCGATAGCCGCAGTGGTTATCTCGCTTGGGTTTTGCGAACCGGCAAGCGCCACGACGGACTCGACAGTTACGGCACGACGTTCATCGGCCGGCAGATGCTTTGGATGGGTGTCCACGAGCACTCCTGGTAAGATAGTAATTGATTACTATCTTACCACAAGAGGCAACTCAAACAAGAGAAAACCCGACGTACTCGTCAATATCTAGAGTCTGCAATGGGCTTAACGTGCTTTATTTTCCGTTTTCTGAGACGTCCCCTTGTTGTGACCACTCCGACCGCGCACAAAAGCCTCTGAGCCGCTTTTAGCGGAATATGGCTTTGCAAGGTGAAGGGATGGATAGGCGATCCCTTTCGATCCCTCACTGGTATCGGCGGCTAACCCTCGGTGCTACCTGTCATTTCATCCTGCCGCCTTACATGCGCTAACGCGCATAAATCCCCGTTCCTCAGTGGAACGAAAACTCACGCTAACAGGGTAGTGACCGGGTAGCCACGATAACTGCCAACAAAATTAGCTTATAGGTTAATTCTACCTTGTCTGAAATTAGCCTATAGGTTAATATTAATAGAAATGGGAGGTCACATGTTTAGCGTTGTTTATCACCCGGAAGCCAGGGAAGAAGCCACAGCATTACCCGTAAAAATCAGGGTGAAGTTTGACCGTCTCATCGGCAAACTGGAGTATGACGCCCGATTACTGCGGGAGCCGGACACGAAGCCCCTGGGCGATGGACTTTTTGAGATCCGCACGATGGGGACGGACATAGCCAGGGGAATCTGGGTATACCACAAAGGCAATACCATCATCATGCTCCGTGTTTTCATCAAGAAGTCACAGAAAACGCCAGCGAAAGAAATCGATCTCGCCAAAAAGCGGTTAGCGGAGGTACTTAATGAAACTGGTAAGCCATAAAGAACTGCATAACGAGTGGATGCAGGACGATGAATATCGCGCTGCATGGCAGGAAGAAGAACGTAAGGAAAAGCTCAGGGAGCTGCTTGCTGAATGGCGCAAGCATGACAACCTGACAAAAGCGCAGGTTGCTGAACGCATGGGGGTTACACCTCCGGTTATTTCTCGCCTGGAAAACAACATCACCAAAGCCAGCATCGACACACTGACCCGCTACGCTCACGCCTGCGGCATCAAGAAACCTGTCATTGCCCTGTACTGAATAGCCAGCCCTCCGGGGCTGGCCTTTTTGTTTCGGTCAGTCCCAAAATTTTGTTAAAGCAAGTTTAAAATGTCACCTGTTTCTCCAAAGTTGAAATGTCACTTCTAAGCCAATCTATTTATACATAATCTTTACATCTTTCCCCGGTGACAAAGTGCTAATTGGTCTGTAATGTTCAATGTGTGGCAGGCAAGCCGCCGGTGACTTAGGGAAGGTGCGAACAAGTTCCTGATATGAGATCATCATATTCATCCGGAGCGCATCCCAGAGGGACATCATGAGCCATCAACTCACCTTCGCCGATAGTGAATTCAGCACTAAGCGCCGTCAGACCCGAAAAGAGATTTTCCTCTCCCGCATGGAGCAGATTCTGCCATGGCAGAATATGACCGCTGTCATCGAGCCGTTTTATCCCAAGGCGGGCAATGGCCGACGGCCCTATCCGCTGGAGACCATGCTGCGTATTCACTGCATGCAGCATTGGTACAACCTGAGCGACGGTGCCATGGAAGATGCCCTGTACGAAATCGCCTCCATGCGCCTGTTTGCCCGATTATCCCTGGATAGCGCCCTGCCGGATCGCACCACCATCATGAATTTCCGCCACCTGCTCGAGCAGCATCAACTGGCCCGTCAATTGTTCAAGACCATCAATCGCTGGCTGGCCGAAGCAGGCGTCATGATGACCCAAGGCACTTTGGTGGATGCCACCATCATTGAGGCACCCAGCTCTACCAAGAACAATGAGCAGCAACGCGATCCGGAGATGCATCAGACCAAGAAAGGCAATCAGTGGCACTTTGGCATGAAGGCCCACATTGGTGTCGATGCCAAGAGTGGCCTGACCCACAGCCTGGTCACCACCGCGGCCAACGAGCATGACCTCAATCAGCTGGGTAATCTGCTTCATGGAGAGGAGCAATTTGTCTCAGCCGATGCCGGCTACCAAGGAGCGCCACAGCGCGAGGAGCTGGCCGAGGTGGATGTGGACTGGCTGATCGCCGAGCGTCCCGGCAGGGTAAAAACCTTGAAGCAGCATCCGCGCAAGAACAAAACGGCCATCAACATCGAATACATGAAAGCCAGCATCCGTGCCAGGGTGGAGCACCCGTTTCGCATCATCAAGCGGCAGTTCGGCTTCGTGAAAGCCAGATACAAGGGGCTGCTGAAAAACGATAACCAACTGGCGATGTTATTCACCCTGGCCAACCTGTTTCGGGTGGACCAAATGATACGTCAGTGGGAGAGATCTCAGTAAAAACCGGAAATAACGCCAGAAATGGTGGAAAAAATAGCCTAAATAGGCTGATTCGATGTGTTTGCGGGAAAAAAATCGGCCCAGATCCGCGAAATTTTAATCAGCGAGTCAGCTTGGGAAGAAATGACCTGCTTATTCGCACCTTCCTTAATATAAAGACACAAGCAGAGACATTTTTGGCACGATATAAAAACGCTAAGTTAAAAAATCACTATGACGTGTTGGGTATCAAATGTTCACTGGCATAAACCTCTGTTTCTGATGTAAAACAGATTTTCTGAGGAGGCGTAAAACCTCCTCGTACTGCGAAATTGATTTAGTGATAGCGATCGATCACGCCAACCAGATAGTGGTCGGTTTGCTGCATGTTGATGCCCGCTTTTTTAGCGCTGCGGACTTCATCCAGAATGATTTGCAACAGCGTCCCGTCCACGATTTCCTCTTTTCTGTATCGCTTCAGGAAGTTAATCGCTGACTTATCGTTTGCTGCCTGGGCGTCTTCCGTCAAAGAGGTCAGCGCATTAATGCGCTTCTGGTAATCGCTTACCGTCTGCTCAAACAGATCTTCCAGCGTGGAAAATTCACCGCACCGGGCGTGTTGCTCCTGTAACACCGGCGTGGCGCCGCTCTGTTTGATGTATTCGTACATGCGCATCATTTGCGTCACCGTATTTTGCGCCTGATGACGCAAAAATAGTGCGGTGCCATTAAGGCTATTCTCGCTGCACCTCTGGCTGAGCTGAAGATACAAATTTGAGGTATAAAACTCCTGATTCATTTGCGCATTCAGTTTTTGAACTATTCCGCTAGCGATCATAGGACTTCCTTATTTCTTGTCATCTCAGAAAACGGTCACTCTTCGAAAAAACAACCAGAATAAAAGCGATTCTTTCGCTTTTTTTATTGCGCCTGGTTACGCAGTCATATTCATTTTAAGTCGGGATGCTCCTTATTTAAATATCCAACCCTACTATCGCATTTCTATCTGGCATTATTCTGTGATGGTGTTTCGATATTCACACTCCCTGTGCCAATCCTTTCTTATCGACAGTAGGAAACTTCCTCCGGCTATTCTGCTGGGCACTGTTGCAAAGTTAGCGATGAGGCAGCCTTTTGTCTTATTCAAAGGCCTTACATTTCAAAAACTCTGCTTACCAGGCGCATTTCGCCCAGGGGATCACCATAATAAAATGCTGAGGCCTGGCCTTTGCGTAGTGCACGCATCACCTCAATACCTTTGATGGTGGCGTAAGCCGTCTTCATGGATTTAAATCCCAGCGTGGCGCCGATTATCCGTTTCAGTTTGCCATGATCGCATTCAATCACGTTGTTCCGGTACTTAATCTGTCGGTGTTCAACGTCAGACGGGCACCGGCCTTCGCGTTTGAGCAGAGCAAGCGCGCGACCATAGGCGGGCGCTTTATCCGTGTTGATGAATCGCGGGATCTGCCACTTCTTCACGTTGTTGAGGATTTTACCCAGAAACCGGTATGCAGCTTTGCTGTTACGACGGGAGGAGAGATAAAAATCGACAGTGCGGCCCCGGCTGTCGACGGCCCGGTACAGATACGCCCAGCGGCCATTGACCTTCACGTAGGTTTCATCCATGTGCCACGGGCAAAGATCGGAAGGGTTACGCCAGTACCAGCGCAGCCGTTTTTCCATTTCAGGCGCATAACGCTGAACCCAGCGGTAAATCGTGGAGTGATCGACATTCACTCCGCGTTCAGCCAGCATCTCCTGCAGCTCACGGTAACTGATGCCGTATTTGCAGTACCAGCGTACGGCCCACAGAATGATGTCACGCTGAAAATGCCGGCCTTTGAATGGGTTCATGTGCAGCTCCATCAGCAAAAGGGGATGATAAGTTTATCACCACCGACTATTTGCAACAGTGCCTCAATGGGCCTTTGAGCATGGTGTTGAGTTGCGCTTAATCCAGCCGGGCAAGCCAACGCAGAACGGATTTATTGAGAGCTTTAACGGACGATTTCGCGATGAATGTTTGAATGAGCACTGGTTCAGCGATATCGTTCATGCTAGGAAAATTATTAATGACTGGCGGCAGGATTATAACGAATGCCGCCCGCACTCCACGCTGAATTATCAGACACCGTCTGAATTTGCAGCGGGCTGGAGAAAGGGTCATTCTGAGAATGAAGATTCCGACGTTACTAACTGAGTGTTGTATCTAATCGTGGGGGCAGGTCAATGTCACCGACAGAATATGAAAACCAGTATTATCAACGGCTCGGAAGTGTCTAGATTATCCGTGGCGATTCAGGGGTTGATTTTGCGTCAGTGGCTATCGCTTTTAAGTTGTCGTTCTTGCAGTATCGCATTTAGGTTATCCGATTAAGGTCAAACCTCTGAAAATGCCGTATAGCGTGGGAGTACACCCTGACGCCATAATCAAAACGTGACGGCACGCCATTAATGACATAACCTATATGCGATAGAATAAATGCAATAACCTAAATGCTATAGTGCGGTGAAAAAATGTTCATCAGAGCTTATTTGAGAGCGTCGACGGAAGATCAGTTTGCGGATCGGGCAAAAGACATGCTGGAGCAGTTCGTTCAGGAAAGAGGGTATAAAATAGCCAGCTACTACCGGGAGAACATCAGTGGTACAAAACTGGACCGCCCGGAACTGGGACGACTGCTAATGGACAGTCACCATAATGATATTTTACTGGTCGAGCAGATAGACCGTCTGACTCGCCTGAGCAACAGCGACTGGATGACGCTGAAAAAGCAAATTGAGCAACACGAGTTGCGGATTGTCAGTCTGGATGTCCCCACGTCATGGCAGGCTCTGTCAGATAAAGACCCTTCACAGGTTGACCCGATAACCCGCGCTGTCATTACGGCTATCAACAATATGTTGATCGACCTGATGGCCGCAATGTCACATAAGGACTGGTTGAGTCGCCGCCAGCGACAGCAACAGGGAATTAAACGGGCCCATACGTTGGGGAAATATCGGGGAAAACAGGCCGATCATGAACGACATCAGAAGGTTTTGTATTACCGACAAATCAAAAAACTGAGCATTAGGGAAACCGCCGTAGCTACAGGCTACAGCCCTTCGCAGGTATGCAGAATACAGGCTCTTTATAAGACCGGTGAGAACAATACATAACAGCCGTCGTTGTAAAAGTAGCTGAATGAAGGATGAAAGGCTTTCCTGGTAAAATTTTCTCTTATATTCGTGATAAGTATTCCGTTATATCTGAAGTTCTTTCAGTGGAGTAGGCTTATGCTCTGATCCAGCAAGGAGCCATACCGATGGAAATAACACAAGCAGATGAAAGACATATCACCGCGATTCAGCAGATATACGCTTGGCATGTATTACATGGCACGGCCACTTTTGAAACAGAGCCACCCGATGTGGCAGAAATGACAGCCAGGCAGAAAAAGATTCATGCTGCCGGACTCCCGTGGTTTGTTGCGACAGAGAATGGAGACGTTCTGGGTTATTGCTACCTTTCACTTTACCGGGAAAGATGCGCATACCGGTTCACTCTGGAAGATTCCGTATACATAGCGCCTTCATTCCAGGGGCAGGGCATCGGAAAGTTATTATTGTCCCGTGCTCTGGCCTGGGCAGAGGATCATGGTTTTCGCCAGCTTGTCGCCGTAGTAGGTAACAGTGAAAATATCGCATCTCTTGGACTTCACCGTTCTGCGGGTTTCAGTCATACGGGTACACTCAAATCCGTGGGGTTTAAGCACGGCCGCTGGCTTGATACCATAATAATGCAACGCACTCTTGGTATCGGTGATACAACGCTTCCGGATATAGCATCAGACTGAGGCAGTAATTCATATCCGGAAGGCATAATACGGGGAGCGCCGATAGCCCTCCCCGGAACAATGAGGTATCGCCAGTAAAAGCTTAGACACTAGATGCTGCGCTGATTAACCCTCTCAGAAAGAGCTTCAGCACTTTCCTTACGCTCGCTGTAGCGGTCGACCAGATACCCAGAACAATTACGGGTAAGTAGCGTAAATTTAATCAGCTCTTCCATTACATCCACAATTCTGTCGTAATAGGCAGAGGGCTTCATCCTGCCTTCTTCGTCAAATTCCTGCCAAGCTTTTGCTACTGATGACTGATTGGGAATGGTGATCATACGCATCCAGCGTCCTAATATACGCATCTGATTAACCGCATTGAACGACTGGGATCCACCACTGACCTGCATCACGGCAAGCGTTTTCCCCTGGGAAGGGCGTACAGCCCCTTCTGTCAGAGGGATCCAGTCGATCTGTGTTTTCATAATACCTGTCATAGCGCCATGACGTTCAGGAGAACACCACACCATTCCTTCTGACCATCGCACCAGTTCACGTAACTCGACAACTTTTGGGTGGCTATCCGGAGCATCATCTGGCAGGGGAAGTCCGGACGGATTAAAAATACGGACATCAGCACCCATAGCGGTAAGCAGGCGTGCTCCTTCTTCCGTAGCCAGCCGGCTGTAAGAACGTTCACGTACAGATCCATAAAGCATCAAAATACGCGGCGCATACCCAAGTGTTTCAGCGTCAGGTTTTCCAGTGATACCTGGAGCATCGAAAATTTCAGGGATGATATTTGGCAGATTGTCATTCAATTTGTTCATTGCAGGCTTTACTCACGGGTTGATGTAGTTGTTGAAACACTGGCTGCGCTGCCCATGCAACATTCATCCAGCAGAAAACCGATAATCTGGCTTAGTTGTTTATACTGCGGCTGGCAGTACAAGGTACGTCCCTGCCTCTCCTGTTGTATGAGACCCACTGACAACAAAGCAGACAGGTGGTGGCTCAGCGTCGAGGCCGGGATATCCAGCCGCTTTTGTAACTCCCCCACTGGTAACCCTGTATATCCGAATTTAACCAGCTCCTTGAAGATACCGAGCCGCGTTGGGTGGCCCAGCTCCTTCAGTGCATCTGCCGCCTTAACAATATCCATAACATCCCCTAAAAACTATATTTCCAGAATAATGGTATATACGTATTTAGCAATCCTGTTAATCTGATGGCAGTCATGACAAAGAAAGCACATCACACATCCCAGGATTGATCAGATGAAGAAATAAGTGGTGTAACCCGTCACTATTGCCATTGTAATAATGACAAGTACGAATGCGGCCAGCAATCTGAATGTGAAAAGAGCACGCAACAGGATCACTTCAGTAAGGCTGGCGCCTGCGCTACCAATGATTAGGGCCAGTACCGTTCCGGCACCCACACCTTTAGCCATTAGTGCAGCTGCCAGAGGAATAACCGCTTCAGCCCGGATATAAAGGGGCACGCCGATAATCGCCGCAACCGGAATGGCAAAAGGGTTTTCCTGTCCCGCATACCGTTCAAGCCACGCCGCTGGCAGGTAACCATAAATTACACTCCCAATAGCTATCCCCGTCAGCAGGTAGGGTAAAACGCCGATGAAATCAGCCCAGGTTTCACGCCATAATCCACTGTAACGGCTGGTTTGTTTTTTAAAGTCAGGTCGAAGGTTACAGCAACTCCCCGTTTCAGCGGTCGTAATATCAGCCTGAAATGAATTGTCTCCGGAGAATTTTTCGCCACAGCCGGAACTACTGCTTTCCATGGTATTGCAGCTTTTAACCGACGGGCAGGAAGGCCCGGCTGTATGCGTCTCGCTGCGTATATACTTATCAAATCCCAGTATTTGCAGTAACCACCCCGCCAAAAGTGAGACCATAAGCGCGGCACCTGCATAAATCACCGTCAGGTTAAGTCCAAATGTCGCGATCATTAAGGCAATAATGACCGGATTCAGTAAAGGAGATGCAAAAAGAAATACCATCATGGGGCCAAATCCGGCGCGGGCGCGAATAAGCCCCTTCAAAACAGGAATAGTTGAACAACTGCAAAAAGGAGTGATTGCCCCCAGACCGGCTGCCAGAAAGTAGCTCCTGAAGCGGCCAGCGCTCAGCAAAGCCTCGATGCGTGCTGGCGGGATATGCCTTTGCAACACTCCTACCAGTAAACTGATGAATAAAAATAAAGCGGACAGTTCAACGGCGAGAAACGCAAACATGCCCATGGCATCCTGCAGTTGTGAGGACATATCAAACCCCTGTATTTCTGGATTTATCGAATTATATAGAGGTTAACGCAAGCGGGCACTTGCTTCAATACTATATTTCCAGAATTACAGAAATGAAGGATAAGAAAAGTATCTGCAACTGTATACAGCTTCCGGTGGTGGCACCATGCAATATAAAGAGCCTGTTGGTATCGGTCAGTTGAAAGGTAGAGGTCAATAACCATCAGGGGAAATTTTAGTTTCCTCTGATGGTTAACCCTGTTGTCTGTCAGGTATGCCCGTTGAGAAAGGCGCTGTTATTCGTAACCGTATTGCTTATTAAGATAATTAACCTGAACCGGAGAAGTCAGCGATCTCGGCCTGATAATCTGGATTTGTTTTTTCACTTGCGCTGGCGCATAACCTGACTCAAGCATCAGAATGGCGGCCATCATACCTGTCCGGCCAGACCCTCCGTGGCAATGGATTGCCATCGTCACACCTGATTTGACTAAAGTCAGCAGACTCGTTTTCTGTCGGGTAAATGCCTGTTCAAACGGCTCTTCAGGTGCACAACTGTCCTTAACGGGAAGGTGAAACCAGTCCATATGAAGTTCAGCACAAAGAGACGGGAGTGCATCAGCTTGATATTCAGCAAGTTCAGCCAGTGTCATCATGGTGATAACGGCCTGCGCACCGGCTTCTTTTAATGTTTTTAAGGAATCAGCAACGGGAACGCCTTTTGTTCCGGGGCAAGGGGTAAAAATCAGCTTAGCGCCATTGTCTAAGGTGAGAATATCAAAAGGATGAAACATCAATAAAGACTCCATGCATATTTCTTTTAACCTGATTAATACTGTGGGCTTGAATCACCATCCATATGGTCCGTATCGACAGCGATATCCCCTGACGTGCCATCATAAGCGACTGTAACGAGTTGTGGCTGGGCAGCGTTTTTCAGCTTCTCATCCAGCATGCGTCGGTAGGACCTGATCAATGAGCGTCAGATCCAGCATTCCCCATTGCCTGCAACTGATTCTGGAATGAAAGCCGGTCGATTTTATCCAGGGGAAGACTCAAAAAAAGCCGGATGCGTGTGGCTATCTGTTTTTCAACATCCACGAAGGCGTGGTATTTATCCTCATCCGTTCCTTCTGCTAAAGCCGGATCCCGAAAGCCCCAGTGAGCCGTTATGGGGCCACCCGGGAACACCGGACATCCTTCTCCTGCCATTCTGTCACACAGAGTAAATATGAAATCCATTCGCGGAGCATCAGGATGCTGAAAAGTTTGCAGGTGTTTACTTTTCAGCGTTTCAGTGCTGAATCCCTGATCGTTAAGCACCCTGAGCGTCAGCGGGTGAGGTGAACTGGCCGGTTGAGTACCGGCGCTGAATGCCCGGAATTTTCCCCCGCCGAGCTGGTTCATCAGCACTTCAGCAAACAGGCTTCGTGCCGAATTCCCGGAACACAGGAACAGGACATTGTATGTTTTACTCATCATCGCGGCTTACCTTCTGTCAGGCCGGAAAGGTATGATCGGGCCGCTCAGGTGCTGACAGCCCGACCGCTGGAATTACTTCACGACACGCTGCCCCTGGGCATCAATCACCTGTTCGCCGTCCTCTTTGCTGAACGCTCCCTTTTGTGCGTCCGGCAGAATATCCAGCACCACTTCAGACGGACGGCACAGCCGGGTACCCACAGGTGTGACCACAACAGGACGATTGATCAGGATGGGATGCTGCAGCATAAAATCAATCAGCTCATCGTCACTCCATTTATCCTCTGCCAGGCCCAGTTGCTCATAAGGCTCCACATTTTTTCGCAGCAGGGCACGCACGCTGATCTCCATATCAGCGATGAGCCTGACCAGCTCAGCACGCGCTGGCGGTGTCTCAAGGTATAAAATGACCATGGGTTCCACACCACTGTTGCGGATCAGCTCGAGGGTATTACGGGACGTACCGCAGGCCGGGTTATGATAAATCGTAATTGCGCTCATAAATCACTCTCTTCAGGTTTGACGGGCACAGGTCCGTGACGACCGGAGCCAGGTTAATCACAACGAAACGGATAAACGTAATACCAGGGCTACAAGCGTCACAAACAGCACGGGCAGGGTCATTACAATGCCGACCCGGAAGTAATATCCCCAGGAGATCCGGATATCTTTCTGCGCCAGTACATGTAGCCACAGCAGGGTGGCCAGACTGCCGATAGGGGTGATTTTGGGTCCCAGATCGCTGCCAATAACATTGGCGTAAATCATGGCCTCTTTAATCACCCCGGTCGCCGTGCTGCCATCAATAGACAGTGCTCCCACCAGGACGGTTGGCATGTTATTCATGATCGAGGAGAGGAAGGCGGTCAGGAAGCCCGTGCCCAGCGTGGCCATCCACAGCCCCTGGCTGGCAAACTGATTAAGTACGGCTGACAGGTAGTCAGTCAGTCCGGCATTACGCAGCCCGTAGACCACCAGGTACATACCCAGGGAGAAAATCACAATCTGCCAGGGGGCTCCGCGAAGCACCTTTCCGGTATTAATCGCATGTCCTTTTTTGGCGACAAGAAACAGAATAAGTGCCCCGGCAGCAGCAACTGCGCTGACGGGGATCCCCAGAGGTTCAAGACCAAAGAACCCGATCAGCAATAGAGCCAGTACGCCCCAGCCTGTCCGGAAGGTGTTCAGATCGCGGATAGCTTCTTCAGGTGCTTTCAGACGGGAGATTTCATAGGTTGCAGGAATATCCTTGCGGAAATACAGATGCAGCATCACCAGTGTGGCAATGATGGCAGCGATATCAACCGGCACCATAACTGACGCGTATTCATTGAACCCGAGTTTAAAGAAATCTGCCGAGACGATGTTTACCAGGTTCGAAACGATGAGCGGCAGGCTGGCGGAGTCCGCGATAAACCCTGCTGCCATGACGAACGCCAGCGTTGTGCCTTTACTGAATCCCAGAGCGAGTAGCATGGCAATTACGATAGGTGTCAGGATCAGCGCCGCTCCGTCGTTGGCAAACAGGGCCGCTACCGCAGCACCCAGTAAAATAATCCAGGTAAACAACCAGCGTCCGCGCCCGTTTCCCCAGCGTGCGACGTGCAGAGCAGCCCATTCAAAGAAACCCGATTCGTCGAGTAACAGACTGATGATAATGACCGCAATGAATGTTGCCGTCGCATTCCAGACGATATGCCAGACGGTCGGAATATCACCGACGTGAACCACGCCTGAAATCAGTGCAAGTGCGGCGCCGAGCATCGCACTCCAGCCAATTCCCAGTCCGCGGGGTTGCCAGATGACCAGTACAATGGTCAGAATAAAAATAGCTGCAGCCAGCCACATAAAACCTCCTGTCGGGCAGAACGATACCCGCCCTTCTTTATTATTTTTCCGCCTGACGGATCAGACGTTGCAGTTGCTCAATACCCGTCGGCGCTTCCTGTTGCAGAGGGATCAGCGCCATACGAGAGGCCAGCTCGGTCCTGACCTTATTGATTTGAGTAGCTTCGTGTGCGGCCCTCGTCAATAACAGCGGTGAAGTTGTCTCTGTTGCGACCAGACTGTTATTGATGAGCCATGCCCAGGGTTCAATCCCGGCCCGGCGCAAATCCTCCTGTAAACCGGCGGCTTCCAGAACTGGGGTAGTTTCAGGCAGGGTAACGAGCATAATTTTGGTCCGCTCAGGATCCTGCAACTGCATCATTGGTGTCAGATAATGTCCCTTATCTCCCATCCGTTTGGCCACTTCACGATGGTAGGCACCCGTCGCATCAAGCAGCAACAGGGTATGGCCCGTCGGGGCTGTATCCATGACAACAAAACGCTTCCCGGCTTCCCTGATCACACGGGAAAACGCCTGGAACACGGCAATTTCTTCCGTACAGGGAGAGCGTAAATCTTCTTCCAGTAACGCGCGTCCCTGTGTGTCCAGAGCATTTCCTTTCGTGGCAAGAACATGTTCCCGGTAGCGCTCTGTCTCCGTATGCGGATCGATACGACTGACCTGGAGATTATGGCATTGTCCGTTCAGGGTGTTTTCAAGGTGAGCTGCGGGATCGGAGGTGGTCAGGTGAACATCAAACCCTTTGTCTGCAAGCGCCACGGCGACAGCAGCGGCCAGAGTGGTCTTTCCCACACCCCCTTTGCCCATCAACATCACCAGACCATGTCCGTCCCTGGCAATATCATCAACCAGCATTTCAAGGGACGGTGCAGAGATGACCTCAGAGCGTGATATCGCATCAGCTGATACACATGGGATGTTATCTTTGTCCAGCAGACGCCGAAGCGCCTTCACTCCAACCAGATTTTCCTGCTGCAGGCTTAACTTGTCAGTCGGTAGTGCGGTAAGTACCGGCGGCATTCCGGAAAGAATATGTTGTTCTCGCTGGTACAACGCACTGGCAAGATTGTCCTGTGAGGCTTCTCCGGCCGGCATCATCCCGTTTATCACCAAGTACTGGTGCTTCAGACCGACATGCAGCAGTTCATCATGCGTGCGGGCGACTTCAGCCAGCGTTGACTGCTGAGCGCGGGCGACCAGAATTACCCGTGTCTTTTCCCCGTCTGCCAGTACCGATAAGGCGTGCGAGTAGCGTTCCCGTTGTTTTTCCAGTCCGGCCAGCGGACCAAGGCAGGACGCACCGTCAGGATTTGTCTCGATAAAACTGCTCCAGGCTCCCGGCAGCTGGAGCAGGCGAATGGTGTGTCCTGTAGGGGCGGTATCAAAAATCACATGGTCAAAATCATTCAGTAACGCGTCATCGGTCAGCAGGCCGGTGAACTCATCAAAGGCAGCAATTTCTGTTGTGCAGGCACCGGATAACTGTTCTTCAATGCTGCGCACCACCTCTTCGGGAAGAACGCCTCTAACCGGATCAACGATGCGGGCACGATATTGTTGTGCAGCCGCCTGCGGATCGATCTCAAGCGCTGTGAGTCCAGGGACGGCAGAGATGACCGTCAGGGTATTACCGATCTGCTGCCCGAAAACCTGCCCCACATTTGACGCCGGATCGGTACTGACCAGCAGGATACGTTTTCCCTCATCAGCAAGACGAATAGCCGTTGCGCAGGAAAGCGAGGTTTTTCCGACCCCGCCTTTCCCGGTAAAAAAGAGAAACTTCGGAATACTGTTCAGATAGTTCACGATGGGCTCCTGTCCGGCTGAGTTCAGCAACATGAAGTGTTGCCGCCGCCACAGCTTTTTACCAGAGCTCTACCAGCTTTCTCCTCAACAATCCCAAACCAGCGAACCAGATCCTGGCGCGTCGGATAGCGCCCGGACAGGACGAACTCGCCATCCAGCAGAATCAATGGCAGGCTTTCAGCGCCGGAGCGTTCAAGAAAGGCTTTAACTGTCGGGTTCTCAGCAAACGCCATCGGTTGCTGTGACAGATTAAAGCGTTCCACCGATACACCCTGCTGTTTCAGCCATGTCACGTCTGCGGAAAATGACACTAAAGTCTGATCAACTTCCGTACCGCACACACCAGAACTGCAGCAAAGTGCCGGGTCATATACTGACAGTGTTTTCATTATCTCTATTCCTTCAGGTTTAAGTTAAAAAATGGTCTCACCGATCCGGTTCAGTTCAGCCTGAAGACGCTCTTCAGGGCCGGAAATGACTGATGACGGAAGCGACAGAAAAGCTTCAATCCGGTGATGAAGAATTTGCCAGGCCTTTTCGAAAGCAGCGTCGATTTCCTGTTCACTCCCGGTAGCCTTATCAGGATCCTCCACTCCCCAGTGTGCCCTGACTGCCGGAGCAAGATACGCAGGACAGGTTTCACCAGCCGCATTACCGCACACCGTGATCACCACATCAGGTGTCACCGGGAGGTTGTCCCACGATTTACTGTAGTACCCATCCGTGGGTATCTCTTTGATTCTGAGAAGAGCCAGGGAACGGGGATGGACTTCACCTTTTGGCTGGCTGCCGGCGCTGAATGCATGATGCTCTTTCGGTGAAAGCGCATTAAATGTTGCTTCGGCCAGGATGGAGCGGCAGGAATTACCGGTACACAAAAATAGTATATTCATAATGCCACCATATAAATTCGTTAAATCATATATGTTTAAATAAATTTTTATATCTGTTAAAGACACACCGCTCTGCCACCGGTTGTGGAACTGTTACGGGCAACCCGTCTGACCAGAAGCGCAATTTCCTCTTCCTGGCTCAAATAAGCCTGCTCAATGACTGCCGCCGCCCAGGCGGGCATGTGCGCTGAAAGCCGATAGTGGATCCATTTACCCTCACGGCGGTCAATAAGCAGCCCACTTTCCCGTAGCATGGAAAGGTGGCGGGATATCTTGGGCTGGGATTCCTCCAGCGTTCCGCAAAGCTCGCAAACACAGAGTTCTCCTGACGCTCTCAGCAACAGCACGATTTTCAGGCGAGTTTCATCCGAGAGATTTTTGAAAAGCTGAAGCGCGGTGATTGGGGACATAAATACTCCATGGTTTCGTTCGGCTTCATCTTAGTCCTCTCTGAATTCATGTCAACAACACATTCGAAAAATCGAATATTACAATCTATAATTATGATGCTGAGTAAAGGGGGTTAACATGCGTATCGAAAAAGTCATTAGCTGGCTTATCAGGCAGATTCCGGACCGCTTTTTTGACGTTTTATCCGGAACCGAATGCGCGGAAATTGATGGTATTGCGCATGACGGTTTACTGCATGATACTGAACACAAGACAGCATACCCTGTTGCAGGAAGAGGTTTCCGAAAGGTGGATAACTGATCGGATGCTATCAGTCCATCACATCATCATGGCACCGACAGTTCCCGGACCCCATCCCCGACAGCATCAGAACCAATATCCTCCCGCTATGCGGTGTATTTAACGAGAGAGTCATAAATGGAGCAACTGAACGGCACGCCGCCTTGCCTTATGAAGGCGTGGAAGAAGCATGAACACGAACTTCTTTGCTGGTTACTCAGACAAGTGGGTAATGAGGCTGATGCTGATGATCTGATACAGGAAACCTTTCTCCGGGCAATACGACAACATGGGAAATTCTGTGCCATCGTGAATGCCAGAGCCTGGCTGTTTGAGGTTGCCCGGCATCTGCTTATTGATAAAAGCCGCCAGCAGCGTCCATTTATGCCTCTCCACGATGATTTATCATTGCCGGATAATACGCCTGAAACTGTCGACTCACTGGCTGGTTGTCTGCCCCGCATCCTGGATAAAATGGCAGAGTCTGATCGGATTATCCTTACGCTCTGTGATCTTGAGGGGATGAAACAGGCTGAGTTTGCAGACCGAAATGGTCTGACACTTGCGGCAACCAAATCGCGTTTATCCCGGGCGAGGGATAGGCTGCATAGGAAACTTTCCAGCAATTGCCAGATCAGACTGGATGAGTATGGTCGGGTATGTTGTTTCACTCCCAAGTGAAGAATCTGTTTCCCCTTCTGGGGTTACCGATAAGCTATTGCAGTGAAATCCTGTTCAATAACATTTCTCAGCAAATGAAATAAATCGAAAAAAACTGCATCCTTTTCTGTCAAACAGCGTCTTCCCGAAAAACAACCGTCGTGAGGCCTGTCCGTTATGTTCCAGATTTTCACTGATTTTGCCACCTGGCTGGTCTATGAATGCCTTAGTCTGAGTCCTGCAACCAAACTCGGGGAGGCGATCCACTTTTTTGTCGAAGACGTGAGCAAAATTTTCGTTCTCTTGCTGGTCATGATCTACTTTGTGGCCATACTACGGGCCTCGCTGGATATTGAGAGGGTAAGAAACTATCTTGCAGGTAAGCACCGTGGAATGGGGTATTTACTGGGCTCCTGCTTTGGCGCCGTTACTCCGTTCTGTTCCTGCTCAAGTATCCCGGTATTTCTGGGGTTTACTTCGGCTGGTATCCCCCTCGGGATTACCATGGCCTTTCTCATCACATCCCCCCTTATCAATGAAGTCGCCGTCCTGCTTCTGGTCAGCCTGCTCGGATGGAAGTTCACGCTCATTTATATTGCTGTCGGAATGGCTGTTGGTATGGCTGGCGGTGCTTTTCTTGATCGGATTAAGGCCGAACGCTGGTTAGCCGATTTTGCCGCCGATGCCCTCAGAGACGGGCAGCAACATCAAACTGATGAGATCCGACAATCTACCATGGCACCGCATATGCCTCTCTCAAAGCGACATGCCTTTGCTAAAGAGGAAACTCTCACCATTTTTAAGCGTGTCTGGCTCTGGGTCATTCTCGGAGTAGGACTTGGTGCGGCATTGCATGGATTTGTGCCCGACGGATGGATCGCGTCGCATCTCGGTGCCGGTCAGTGGTGGACTGTCCCTGTAGCTGTGCTGGTTGGCATACCTCTCTATTCCAATGCTACCGGTGTGATCCCTGTGATGGAGAGTCTGATCACGAACGGCCTGCCAGTGGGGACAACTCTGGCTTTTTGCATGAGCACTGTGGCTGCCAGCTTTCCTGAGTTCATTCTGCTCAAACAGGTGATGAAGTGGCAATTACTGTGCACCCTGCTGTTGCTGTTGTTGACCTCTTTCACACTGGTTGGCTGGATTTTTAACGTTGTATTCCCGTTAATTCCCTGAAGAGGATTATAAAATGAAGCATGTAAAAGTACTGGGTACAGGCTGTTCCGGTTGTAAAACAACCATCCGCCTTATCCAGCAGGTGGCTGATGAGAGAGGCGTCGCTATTCAGCTTGAAAAAGTGGAGTCACTGTCTGAAATAATGAAACACAAAGTGATGGCGACCCCGGCGGTTGTCGTTGATAACATCGTTGTACATACTGGAGGAATACCATCAAGAGACATTATCGAAAGCTGGCTCTGACCTGCAGGCAGGGAAATAATTCCTGTTCGTTCATTGCCTGAAATATCAAGCTCTGATCTCTGTAGAGGACTCCCGGCAGCCCCTTTTTTAATGAAAAGTTCAGACCCAGAGATGAAGGTATACCTTCATCTCTGTCGCGGAGCTCCGCCACAGCAGGTAAAGTTTACACTCTGATATCTCACTTATCACAGTCAGTTCAGGTCCGTTTTTTGCTCTCTGACCGCTGGCCGTCTTACTGCAGTCCCTGTTCAGCCTTTAGTTATCATATTCCTGACGCTTATTCGTTTAAAGTCTGAAACTTCGCTTCAAGCTCAAGTATTCTGAGACACATCTGCTCAATAAGTTCTGGTGTGATGGTTTTTTTAAAACGAGCGATGAGTTCAGCATCCGTGTCATCCATATATTTTATGGGTTTATCAAATGCAACCTGGCTAAGCCGGGCAAGCGCAAGAACTTCATCAATCATAAGGATTTTCTTCATAATGTCGCCTTTTCTTCCCGACTCAGGGTTTTAATGCCAGTCTGGAATTAAGTTTTCCCGGAGTTTCCTCCGGGTTCCGACTTATCTGAGCATTAACAGCGGGACTCTGGTCTGTTCGAGCATCGCAGTTGTGTTACTGCCGATGAAAAAACGACGCAGGGAAGAGTGCCCATATGCCCCCATGACAATCAAATCCACGCCGTTGTCTGCGGCGTAACGACAAAGCGCCTCCGTTACCGAGCGTCCTTCAGCTAACCGGGATATCGCACTGATGCCAGCGCACTGCAGACTACGCTTTGCCTCTTCGAGGGTATGAGCATCGCCGTTAACCATTACGATATGACATTCCAGGCTCTGCAGCAGAGGGCTGAGCGTCAGTCGACGCAGGTTTCTCCGGCTTTCCTCACTGCCATCAAACGCAAACATGACTCTTGAAGGTACAGAAAAAGTTTCAGGTACAATCATTACCGGCTTTTTCTGCAGGCGGATAATGCTCTCCAGATTGCTGCCAACCGGGTTCTGTGCTCCCCGGCGACCGAGCACCATCATACGAATACCCTTCAGGTCAGCCAGGATGATATCCAGTGCGCCATGTTTCTGAAGTTGCTGAACATCCGGGATACCGATCTGGCTGAGCAGTTCCGCGCATCCGGCAAGAATGGCGCGTCCCTGAGTCATCAGCAGGCGGTTACGCTCCCCTTCTATTCGGACAAGGTCCTGCGTCAGTTGCTCCCGGCTGTCAATACCGATAGCCCCCGTAAGGTCAGAAACTGCCGGTTGTTCATTTTTTTCAAGCACATGCAGCAGGGCAAGAGGAACGTCAAGCTTCCCGGCAATCCAGGCTGCATACTCACACACGGCGCGTGTTGATGACGATCCATCCACGCAGGCAATAACGGTGTTGTCCATAGCATTAATTCCTGACATTAATGACCTCCCATCAGTTTTTCGATTTCTTCGGGTTTATCGTGAACACCAAAGCGATCAACGATAGTACGGGTTGCTTCGTTCATCCCGCGGATCTCAACGTCTGTTCCTTCTCTGCGGAATTTAATAACCACCTTATCCAGTGCGCTGACCGACGTGATATCCCAGAAATGGGCATGCGTAACATCAATGACAACTTTCTCTGCAGCTTCGCGAAAATCAAAATACGCCATAAAGCGGTCGGCGGAGGCAAAGAACACCTGCCCGGTGACCTTATAGAGCCGGGACTCTTCCCTGAGTTCTGAAGAGACAGCCAGAAAACGCGCCACTTTAGTGGCAAAATTCAGGGAAGCGATAAGCACACCGGTCAGTACCCCGAATGCCAGATTATGAGTGGCCACCACCACCACCACTGTTGCCAGCATCACCACGCTGGTAGAAATGGGATGGCTTTTAAGGTCGGTAACTGAACGCCATGAAAAGGTACCAATCGAAACCATGATCATTACGGCGACAAGCGCGGCCATAGGGATTTGCGAGACCAGGTCCCTGAGAAAGACTACCATACACAGCAGGACCACACCGGCAGTGAGGGTGGACAGACGGCCCCGACCGCCGGATTTCACGTTGATAACAGACTGACCAATCATTGCACAGCCCGCCATTCCCCCGACAAATGAGGTGCAGATATTAGCGATGCCCTGAGCCTTGCATTCCCTGTTTTTATCACTGGGGGTATCCGTCATATCGTCCACAATCGTGGCTGTCATCATTGATTCCAGTAACCCTACAATGGCGAGGCCTGCGGAGTAAGGGAGAATAATCAGGAGCGTATCAAGATTCAGCGGGATATCCGGCACCAGGAAGACCGGCAGACTGTCAGGCAGTTTGCCCATATCCCCGACCGTACGCACGTCCAGATGCAGCCATATGGCAATCGCCGTAAGCACCACGATACAGACAAGGGGTGAGGGGATTGTTTTATTCAGATACGGGAAGAGGTAGATAATGGCGAGCCCTACTGCCGTCATAGCATAAACATGCCAGGTCACATTGGTGAGCTCAGGTAACTGCGCCATGAAAATCAGGATCGCGAGTGCATTAACGAATCCGGTCACCACGGAGCGTGAGACGTAGCGCATGAGCCCGCCGAGTTTAAGATAACCGGCTATCAGCTGGAATACGCCGGTCAGTACGGAGGCAGCCAGTAAGTACTGTAGTCCATGATCCTTCACCAGGGTCACCATCAGGAGCGCCATTGCCCCCGTTGATGAAGATATCATCGCCGGGCGACCACCAAAGAAGGCCATAATCAGCGGGATACAGAAAGCGGAGTAAAGCCCCACCTGAGGGTCAACACCGGCAATAATGGAAAAGGCGATCGCTTCTGGAATGAGTGCGAGCGCGACAACAATACCAGCCAGCACGTCACCACGGACGTTACCCAGCCAGTCCTTACGCGTCGAGGACAGCAACATAGTAATTTCTCAGTTTTTAGATGTAGTTAGCCCCGGAGGACATAAGTTTCAAATACGATAAAACACATCCGCAGACGGGATGTTATTACGTGCGTTCTGAGGCTCGCTCAGTACGGCGGAGGAAGGGAAAACTCAGGGTGGCGTAATGCGCATGATCAGCAGATAAATCCTTGAAAGCAGGTACTCAGCCCTCAGTGAACAGAATAAGTCAGCGTAATGTACTTTAGTGCTGACCACGTGCTCTGTATGATACAGAATCTATCTACTATAAACGAAAATACAGCACGATCAATGCTCACACTCTATATGGGACGTTCGTACCTGGACATGATTATCTGTGTTCAATGTCCCCGCATGACCGTCTTAACATCCAGAATATTACGTTTCCAAAAAAACCAGAAATGATTAAAAAATGAGCTTAACGTACAATAATTTTCGATATCCAAACTGACCCCTAAAAGGCGCTTACCGATGGACTGTTCAAGACGCTTGATCTGCATACTTACAGCAGACTGGCTTCTCCCGATACGTTCGCCCGCACGGGAAAAACTGCCCGTTTCGACAACAGCAACAAAAGCACGTAGCAGGTCAATATCTAAAAGATTAGCCATAGTGCTATTAGAATAACGAATAGAGGTTATCAAATCTATTCACTGGCTTAATTTATCCACCAAAAATATAGTTGTGTCATTGTTCATTTTAGAGCCCGGGAAGGGATAGGAAATGTCTTACAAGCAGCTACCTGCGGTTAAACTTGCTGTCGGAATGGCGATGATAGGAACGGTTGGTGCTTTTGCCGTGGAGTCCGGACTTTCGCCTGTTTCGATAGTGTTCTGGCGCTGTGTTTTTGGCACTCTCTTTCTTGGTTTATGGTGCGTCACCAGGGGTTATCTATCGGACAGCTCTCTTTCCCTGAAGCGTCTTACTTATGCCTCTCTCGCAGGGGCCTGTATGGTGCTTAGCTGGATAGCTTTTTTTGCCGGATTCACACTAACCTCCATAGGCACAACAACTATTGTCTACCACATACAACCTTTCTTTGTTGTACTGATTAGCGCGGTGTTTCTCAGGGAGCTGATTTCGCTTAACCAGGTCCTGTGGATGTCAGGGGCATTTACAGGTGTCATTTTGGCCAGTGGACTTATTGCCCCCTCCGGTGACATTAATATTCACTGGGTTTTGGGAGTCGCGCTTACTCTGTTTGCAGCCTTGCTGTACGCGATATCAACAGTAGTGGGGAAAGGACTGGGACAGCAACGACCTGAAATTACCACATTATGCCAGACGATAACTGGAATTATTCTGCTGGCGCCCTTTACCGACTCCTTGCGTTCAGTTCCTTCTGATTCGTGGGGGTGGTTAATTGGTATAGGTGTACTGCACACAGGTGTCGCCTACGTGCTGATGTATTCAGCTTACCCAAAGTTAACCACCCCGGTAATTGGCGTGCTGACATTTATCTATCCAGTGGTTGCTATCATTGTTGACTGGGTGTTTTATGGCCATCAACCTGGGGTCATTCAGATGACAGGTATGATGCTGATCGCACTATGCACACTTGGTGTAAAGCTGAGCTGGCATTTCCCGGTCGGGAAAAAACGGAAGATAAGTTTATAAGACCATAGCGCCAGATAATCTTCACAGGTTCAGCGTCCGCATATGGCACAAAGCAGACGCCCATTCTCACGCTAATGCTTTGCCCTTGACTTGCCAACAACCGAATCGCTTGCTCCGCAACTATGGTTTTTTATTAGAATCTTCGCCACTAAATAAATTATAATAAATTGATTTTATTAGATATTTGTCAGAATCTATATGGTCAGCACGAGTTGCATGCTCTAATGTTTCAAATGCTAAATTATGCGCGGCCTCAGAAAATATCCCAGGCCAACCCTTACTCAGCATAGACAGTCCTTTAAGGACTCTTATCTGAATCTCCCTCATACTGGCACCATCGCGCGCGACAGGTGAGAAAAAGTCTTCCAGTAGATCGTTATTCTGAAGTGGTGCAACATGAACTGAAGGATATTTCACTTCTATTTCATCAGATTTATTCTGCGCGTAAGCGGAAAGTATACGAACACCTCTGCCAATGACATCAATGGCGGTTCCAGGATCGTTCACTGCGGGGGAAAGGGCCCGGCAGGCTATTTCGGCCATGACGCTAAGACAAAATCGGGGATCCTGAGCAAATGAACGTACATCCGAGACAATAATCGTCTCAAGTAAATCGGTGCTGATTGATGACTGCTGGCCTTGACTCAGGTACAAAACTGGCATGGACGGATGTATGAAACTGCCTGGCTGCGCCACGAGGTATACATGACGGGGATCATTGGTCAGCAGCTTGCTAAGTTTCACCATATCAATATATTCAACATAACCAATCTTCTTCGGATAAACTGCAACCGTTCCTTTCGGCTGTTCATTGTTCTCAAGCCATGGATATCCACCGAGACAGGGATTTCTTGCTCTCGCAATAAATGTTTCGATGGCCGCCTGTTCTACTTTTGCCGTTGTCTCACCTACCCTCCCCAGAGAAGTCAAATGCTGTATCCAGCGAAGCAATGTGATGAGGATTAAGGCAATGACAACCAGTGTGACAATGAATAAAATGACTCTCCCCCTTTCTCCATAAGCTCCCATATTGAGGGCAATAATCCCTACCAGACTGAAGAGAAAAGAACCGATGAAGGTGGCCAGTACATTTTGTGTGGTTACGTCTTCAACAACTAAACGCGTAGCTCTGGGAGTCACATTAGTAGTGGCTGAACCGTAGGCTGTGACCATGATACTCAGCGAAAATGTGGTCACTGCCAGCATACTCGATGCCAGTATGTTCAGAATGTTATCGACTGCTTCCGCACCAACCTTCACGGAAACCGACTCAGGTATCATTGATTTAAAAAGAATTGATAAAAGGGCCGTTATTATCGCGACAATTGCGAATAACGTTGCCCTGAACCATAGCTTTTTAAATGTCTGCTTCAGAATCCATTTCCAGCGTGAAATCATTCTGCATTCCTCATATTGCGGCCGGGATAAATAATTGCCGCCCCCGGGACGGCATGTTGCTATTAACGAACCAGGTGCAGGAAGTGCAGGTGTTTTTCGTACTGGTCCAGTATGTCATTAATCAGTTGTTCCTGGTTCCAGCCCATCACATCATAATTTTGACCGCCTTCTTTGAGATAAACCTCAGCGCGATAATATCTATGTTGTTCAGTCTGCTGCTCATCATTATCCATCGCGGCGAGCGCGAAGGTCGGTGAGCTATACCCGCGAAGCCTCACTTCATATATAAAATTCAGCTCGTTACCCAAATCGACTTCAAGACGAATACGATCGTCGACTGCGTCACTAATGTGGCTCATCGTCCCCTGCTTGTTCAGTTCTTCCTGAACCAGTGTCATGGCGGGCTGGATCACGTCGTCCATAAAACGTTTCACAAGAGATCGCTTCGGTAGATACGCGATATTGCGTAACCTTCTCTGCCAGGGAATGGGGTTACGTGCAGCCGTAGGAGCAATTGTCGCCATGCTCAGGCTTTCACGCTTGGTCAAATCCCGGCGCAAAGCTTTTAAAAGTCCGTATATGGATACCAGTAAGATCACTGAGAAGGGCAAAGCACTCGCTATTGTCACTGTTTGCAGCGCACTTAGCCCTCCGGCAAGGAGAAGCGCAATTGCAACAATGCCCATGAGCGAAGCCCAGAATATTCGCTGCCAGACCGGTGTGTTTGCCACTCCACCTGATGCCAGAGTATCCACAACCATTGCCCCCGAATCAGCAGACGTTACAAAGAAGACGATGACCATCGCCATTGCAATGAATGACAGCACGGAAGAGAACGGGAAATGCTCCAGGAAATTAAACAGGGCCAGCGCCACATCCTGCTGAACAGTGTTGGCGAGGTCTGTGGCCCCCTGGTTCATAATGAGATAGATCGCGCTGTTACCAAACACAGTCATCCACATTAGCGTAAAACCCGCGGGCACAAACAGCACGCCGGTGACAAACTCGCGAATGGTTCGCCCGCGGGAGACCCGTGCGATGAACATCCCCACAAACGGCGACCATGAAAGCCACCATCCCCAATACAGTAATGTCCAGCCCCCCAGCCAGTTGCTCGACTTAGGCTCATACGCGTAAAGGTTGAACGTTTTACTCACCAGTTCCGAAAGATAACCGCCCGTATTTTCCACAAATGACTTCAGCAGAAGCACGGTTGGTCCCAGACACATGACCAGCGCCAGGAGCAACAACGCCAAACCCAGATTAAGCTCAGACAGGATACGTATTCCCTTATCCAGGCCGGACACCACTGAAATTGTCGCTAACCCCGTGATGACCACGATCAGAATGACCTGCACCGTTTCATTGATGGGCACCCCGAAAAGATGGTTCAAACCGGCATTCACCTGCAAAACACCGTAACCCAGCGATGTCGCGACGCCAAAGACCGTGCCTATAACAGCGAAAATATCAACCGCATGGCCTACAGGCCCGTATATGCGATCGCCAATAATGGGATAGAGTGCGGAGCGCAGAGTTAAAGGCAGACCGTGACGGTAACTGAAGAACGCTAGAATCAGCGCCACAATGGCATAAATTGCCCATGCGTGCAGTCCCCAGTGGAAGAAGGTCAGACGCATTGCTTCCTTGGCTGCCGCAACGGTTTCTGGAGTGCCAACGGGTGGCGAAAGATAATGCATTACAGGTTCGGCAACACCAAAGAACATCAGGCCGATCCCCATCCCTGCAGAAAAAAGCATCGCAAACCAGGAGTGGTAGCTGAAATCAGGCTGCGCATGGTCCGGGCCCAGCTTGATATCACCGTAGCGTGAGAGTCCAAGGAACGTGACACTCAGTAAAATCAGGGCGACAGCAAGGATGTAGAACCAGCTGGCATTCGTGAAGATTTGTTGCTGAAGTAGTTTAAAATTTTTGTCGGCGACATCCGGGAATACGACGGCAAAGGCGACAAGAAGGAAAATTAGCAAAGCAGATGTAAAGAATACCGCTTTGTTAATCTGGCTTGTAGACTTCTTTGGGATTGTATCATTTTCACTCATAATCATTTATTCCATTAATTAAATCCGCACTGGATAGAAGGCACTACCTCTCACAGAGTAGCAAAGTTCAACTGGCTATGCGGCGTTAATCGGAACGCATGGTGTAATGAGTGCCGATACAAATCATCCTATATAGTTACTCAGCCTGCCGCTTCCTGGGGCATTTAATTTGCATAATTTGTATCAAAGCTGGGATATACGTTAAGTGAAGTATATTAGGCACGAATTACCAGCGTCTGCTTTTGGCACAACGCAGACGTTAAAGCCTACAGCATTGGGAAACTTCCGGATGCCGCGTCAGCGGCATGGAGGCGCCAGATGAAACTGCATGTATCTGTGGAGTCAAATGGCGCCGAAAGCCCGGTGTAGCCGGCGACTGGTTCACAAATTCTGCCTGTCTGCCCCCTGCCTTGGTTAGCCTTAACCCGCTATCAGCAATGAAGAAGTTAAGGTAATCCCTTTTAACCCCGGTGAGCGGGCTTTACGGCGTTTACGACGTAAAGGGCGAGATTTCCGGGGCCTTGGCGGCGGCAGCTTGCTGCTGACGCTTAGGGGGATGTTCATAAAAAACTTCAGCGACACCAGGGAACTTAACAGGGTAGATGCAAGGCCACACTCGCTAAAAATGTCTCCGATGCTTTTCTACGCGGTCGGAGTGGTCCCGACAAGGCGAGAGCCGCAGTCGGGCGTATCTCTGAGTTAGCTGCCCTAAAGCCCTATAACGAGCGTGTACCCCGGACCTCACCGCAGCACTACTCACAGCGATGACCAGGCAATAGTTACAACACCCATCATTAAAAGCGACACTACTCCCGGCCTTCGGCCGGGGGCGGCGGCGCTTTTCAGTGGTGGGGAGGGGCTCGGGGTGGCAGAACGGCGCCCGTGTTTTTAAAAAAGGGGTTCATTGAATGATGTAACTAATGCATGCGCTGGCTATATGCCCGCCGCTTGCCGGCGGGAGGTACTTTTGGATCTGAGCGACGCGGACGCTTGCGACCGCTGTTAGCGAAGGCCTTATTGAGACTGTCCACAGGACAGACGACGAACAGGTTGGTCCTTGAGACGAAAGAGATTCAGATCTTTAAAAGAGGTACAGAGCAGGTATTTAAAGGGAACCATGCGGTCTGTACCCCTCTACGACAGGCAGCCTGAAAGCCTGTCGGTGGTAGCCTTATGAATAGTTCCCTTGCACTTAAATGGGGATAAGTAAAATCCGCCCCAAAAGCCGGCATCCTGAGCCGGAAATTTCATCCTCGACGCTGGATAATTTGACGCTGACCGGTGTGGCCATCATAAAAGTGGGCAGAAATCAGCCGCGCCCGGGAGACAGACGTGCGAAAGTCTCCGGCGCCAGCCGGATAACAAAAACAGGAGGGTTATATGGGGTCGGGGTACGGCGCCAGGCGGGTATAGTTATTGCCCCGGGACATCAGCATCCGTTCCGTCACGCGGCGCTCAACCTCGCGCTTCAGCGCGTCATGATCGCCTCTAAAGCGGCCGGTAGAAAATTCCCGGGTCAATTGCTGACGAACACGCGTCTCGATGTCCTTACGCTGGCGCGAGGCATCCCGCCGGGCGGTCGCCCGCTTCTGGCCATGAGATTTACGCTCAGCCTGATAGCTGCGAAAACGCTCGCGTACAAATCGCCAGGATTTGGCGATCAGTTCATCCATCCCCAGTTGCGGCAGGCTTTGTTTCTTGCGTTGTTTGTTTTCCCACTCCACGCGGCTACGACGTGCGGCCACGACAGCCACATCTGACACATCCAGAGCCTGGAAAAGAGCCGGCGTGAACGTCATATCCGTCGGGATGTTGCAGCCGATCTGCGGGTCATATTCCGTTGTATAGGTGATCAAACCCAGCTCAGACATAAACCGCAGCGCGCGGGTCGCCCGCGAGATAGACAGGTTGGCACTGGCGGATTCCGTGGCCAGTCCGCACTCGATGGCCATATTGGTAATCGAGCGCTGAACGCGATTGGCCAGCGGATCATAATGAAAGCACATTGCCTGGAGAAGCGCATCAATCGCACGCCGGCGCAGAACCGGAGGCATACGCCGGCGCATACCCAGTGAGCGGGCAAAGGCAACATGGATTGAAAAATCAAAAGTAGAGGTGAAGCCTTCGGCTTTGGCCATCAGCTTACGACAAAACGGCAGTGTCTTTTTACCTTCACGCGCTAAAAAACGCGGTTCGGCATTTTTTACCTGAACGTAATGGAATGAATCTTTGGCATCCTGGTCAGTCACCGCTTCCTGCGCTTATGTTGCGTGGAAGGAGCGCGCACAGAAGGTATTGAACTTTTCTGAGCATGAATCTATACTCCCTGCATAGAGCAACAGCTTCTATGCAGTTTAGTTAAGGGCCCCGGTAATCTTCGACTCCGCCAAGAATTGAGAGATTATCGGGGTTTTTGCTTTCTGGTTCCGGAAAAAACCTTTCTACAGAACCAGCTCCCTGCCACCTTACGGCGTGGCCAGCCAAGAATCTCTAAACGATCAGTAATCTAGCACTCATAGCCTGATGAATCAAGAACGTGAATTTTTACGCTTATTTCTCACGGCGTATGGCTTCACGTTCAATTAATTTTTCAATCATTTGTGCCTGGGTTATTCCTTCCTCTGCCGCGAATTGAGCGAGTTTCTCTTTCAATGGAATCATGATCAATGCGTGTATCGACTTATGTGTATCGCTACGTCTGGCCAAAGATGCCTTCTGGCGGTCTTTTGGGGATACCGGATTTCCTTTTCGGTAAGAACGTTTCGATGAGGAAGTAACTGCGTTTACGACCTGTGACATCTCTGCCTCCTCAAGCATATAACTGAATACTTGAACAAAGATACTACATGTCCTTATAGGCAGCGAGCACGCACATTAATTTAATGTAAAATACATTTTTTCTGTTGGCGCAGAAAAATGTTGTCAGAGTGATAGTTAGTACGACGAAGGGGTCGGTTCCGGCTGAGGGCGAAATGACACCCTAAGCTTTCGGTTCCTTGGGCCAAAGATATTCGCCAGTCAGTAGAATGTGCGCCCAGCCCAATGGGGATATGTGGGGAAGAAATTCAGGGGGAACATCCAACCCTTCGTTCCGCCGCTCCGTGACGGCATGACCAAGATGGACGGTATTCCAGTAAATGATCACCGCAGTCAATAAATTGAGCCCAGCGATTCGGTAGTGCTGCCCCTCTGTCGTGCGATCGCGAATTTCCCCCTGCCTCCCGATACGGAGCGCATTTTTGAGCGCATGGTGGGCCTCTCCCTTGTTAAGACCGATCTGAGCACGTCGCTGCATGTCCGTATCCAGGATCCACTCAATAATGAAAAGGGTCCGTTCAATACGACCAACTTCACGAAGCGCAACTGCAAGGTTGTTTTGTCGTGGGTAAGAAGCGAGCTTGCGCAGGAGTTGGCTGGGCCTGATTTTGCCAGCGGTCATCGTCGCGGCACAACGGAAAATATCAGGCCAGTTCGCAACGATAAGATCCTCCCGGGCTTTTCCACCTACCAACTTGCGTAACTCCCTGGGGGTCGTATCGGGATTAAATACGTACAACCGCTTCGATGGCAGATCCCTGATTCGCAGAACGAGATTGTAGCCGAGCAGGCTACTGGCTCCGAACAAATGGTCGGTGAATCCTGCTGTATCGGCATACTGTTCGCGAACATGGCGACCGACCTCGTTCATCAGTAGTCCATCGAGAATATACGGTGCCTCGCTCACGGTCGCCGGGATCGACTGACAAGCGAATGGCGCGAACTGGTCGCTTACGTGAGTATACGCTTTGAGGCCGGGAACAGAACCATATTTGGCATTGACCATGTTCATGGCTTCGCCATGCCGCGCTGTCGGGAAAAACTGACCATCGCTCGATGCTGACGTGCCCATCCCCCAGACGCGTGACATCGGCAGTTTACCCTGCGCGGCCACCACAATTGCCAATGCCTGGTTCATGGCTTCGCTTTCAACATGCCAGCGGGCAAGGCGTGAGAGCTGCCAGTAATCATGCGTGTTTGTAGCTTCCGCCATCTTACGCAGGCCCAGATTGAGCCCTTCAGCGAGCAGGACGTTGAGCAGACCGATCCGGTCGCGACATGGAGCCCCGGTTCTCAGATGGGTAAACGCATCTGTGAAACCAAGGGCTGCATCAACTTCAAGCAGCATGTCGGTAATCCGAACGGACGGCATTCGGCGATACAGATCCAGTATGAGTGCCTCGGCACCATCCGGCACGTCTGCTGTCAACCTGTCGATCCGCAACGTTCCATCTTCTATGCTACCGTGCGGAATAGTGCCGTTACGGGCAGCCCGGGCCAGCCGCTTAAGAGCGATCGTGAGTCGCGCCTTTCTGTCTGCCAGCCAATCCTGTGGGTTGGAAGGCACGGCCAGTTTTGCATTTTCCTGCGCCGCGATCATCGGCACCAGTACCTGCTTGAGGTCACCATAGCGGCGCGAATGAGCGAGCCAGACATCTCCGGAACGAAAAGCATCCCGGAGGTGAAAGAGTACCGCCACTTCCCAAAGACGGGTATCTCCTTTTTCCTGAGCTCGTAAATGACGGTTCCATTTGGAGCTGGGCCGCAGGAAACGTCTTTCTGGCGATGCAACACCTTTCATCTCTCCGATCGACAAAGCTGCTGCTACCAATGGTCCGGCGACCGGCGCGGCTTCGAGCTTCAGACAGCGCAACATGCGGGGCGCATAACGACGAAAGCGATGGTATCCCTGCCCGACATATGCAAGAGGCTCATCGGCTAGCGTGTTGCTGAGTTGAGTCCCTGTCGCTACCAGTTGAGCGAGCCGGTCCCATGCAACCGAACTGGCGACAGCCATCTCCAGCGGGGTTCCGTCACTGCGGGCCTCAAGCAACGAAGCTCCCAGCGCGGTGAAGGTACGGATCGTATCCGTGAGTGTGGCTTTAGAGCCGGAAATTGTTTCGTCATGCTGGCGCTTCGCTTCCCGCCAGGTTTTTCCTACGATCCTGTCATGGGTTTCGACTATGGCATCAGCAATCGCCGCTTCCCACTCCACAACACAGACGGCAAGGATCGCCCAGCGGCGGTCCGAAGTGATGTCACGCAAACCGTCGGTGAAGTAGCGTTCACCCTGCCGACGCAGCCGGGCAATGCGATGGGCAGGTATGCTGGCCAAAGCACTATGATTGATATTCAGGGTACGCAGAAATTCGAGCCTGTCGAGCAAACGGTTAGCAGCAGCCGAGTTGTTACCAACCTCGAAGTTGCGAAGCCAGATGAAACGACTGATATTGCCGGCGAGCATTTCACTCAGAAGTTTGTCCAGGTGATCGCGAACATCCGCTGTTAAATTTTCTGCAATCCGCGTTTCAATCCGCCGCTCAGCGGCGACCAGAGCATCCGCGCACAAGCGCTCGATTGTCGATACTGCGGGCAGAATGGTGGAAGTTTCCCGACACCGCACAATAAAACGATGAGCAAGATCCTCGTTTGATCTGGCATCTTCGGCCTGGCCGAAAGTCCACTCCCGCAGATCACGGGCACCACGGCCCGTGAAGGTCTTGTAGCCGTAAATTTCGCGCAGCGTGTCCATGTGCTGCTGACGGGTTTGGCGCCGTGTGGCATAAGTGAGAAGCGCATCAGCCGGAACTCCAAGCTGAGCACCGACGAAGGAAAGGACTTCACGCGGGATCATCTCACCAGGAGCCAGTGCACGGCCCGGATATCGTAAGGCACAAAGTTGCAGGGCAAAGCCAATCCTGTTTTCCGGTCTGCGGCGCTGCCTAATGTTTTCCAGGTCATCATCGCCCAGCGTGTAGAACTTCAGTAGCGACAGTTCGTCCGTGGGCAGATCGAACAGCGCTGCTCGCTGCCGTTCGGTGAAAATATGGCGTCGTGACATACAAATTCGTCCCTTTTGAAGTATAGTCTGTTTTGGACAACAGCCAGCCCATATAAATCAGGGCGTTCCGATACAAAAATCCAGGAGGGTTCAATTGGGACATCGTGCCGCCATTTACTGCCGGGTTTCAACAGCGGATCAGTCTTGTGAACGCCAGGAATTTGATCTGCGAGCCTTCGCCGGCCGTGCCGGCTACGACGTGGTGGGAATATTTAAGGAAACAGGTTCAGGAACTAAACTCGACCGGGCCGAGCGAAAGAAAGTCCTGGCGCTTGCCCAGTCCAGACAAATTGATGCAATCCTGGTCACTGAGCTTTCCCGGTGGGGGCGCTCGACGCTCGATCTGCTCAATACGCTACGTGAACTGGAGAACTGGAAGGTTTCCGTGATAGCCATGAATGGAATGGCGTTCGATCTTTCGTCGCCGTATGGACGAATGCTGGCGACGTTTCTTTCCGGCATTGCGGAGTTTGAGCGGGATCTCATCAGCGAGCGGGTCAAGTCAGGCCTTGCTGTTGCGAAGGCACGTGGTAAGAGGCTTGGTCGTCAGGCCGGAGTGCGACCAAAATCAGACCGACTTTTGCCTAAGGTGGTTGCGATGAGGGCCGAGGGACGCAGCTATCGCTGGATCGCACGCGAGCTCGGTATCAGCAAGAATACCGTCGCTGACATCGTGCAACGACACAGAGCTAACGCTTAGGGTGTCATTTCGCCCTCAGCCGGAACCGACCCCTTTAGCGACTGAAGACTGGTTAGGAATAGTGAACATCCTGGCACTGTTGCAAATAGTCGGTGGTGATAAACTTATCATCCCCTTTTGCTGATGGAGCTGCACATGAACCCATTCAAAGGCCGGCATTTTCAGCGTGACATCATTCTGTGGGCCGTACGCTGGTACTGCAAATACGGCATCAGTTACCGTGAGCTGCAGGAGATGCTGGCTGAACGCGGAGTGAATGTCGATCACTCCACGATTTACCGCTGGGTTCAGCGTTATGCGCCTGAAATGGAAAAACGGCTGCGCTGGTACTGGCGTAACCCTTCCGATCTTTGCCCGTGGCACATGGATGAAACCTACGTGAAGGTCAATGGCCGCTGGGCGTATCTGTACCGGGCCGTCGACAGCCGGGGCCGCACTGTCGATTTTTATCTCTCCTCCCGTCGTAACAGCAAAGCTGCATACCGGTTTCTGGGTAAAATCCTCAACAACGTGAAGAAGTGGCAGATCCCGCGATTCATCAACACGGATAAAGCGCCCGCCTATGGTCGCGCGCTTGCTCTGCTCAAACGCGAAGGCCGGTGCCCGTCTGACGTTGAACACCGACAGATTAAGTACCGGAACAACGTGATTGAATGCGATCATGGCAAACTGAAACGGATAATCGGCGCCACGCTGGGATTTAAATCCATGAAGACGGCTTACGCCACCATCAAAGGTATTGAGGTGATGCGTGCACTACGCAAAGGCCAGGCCTCAGCATTTTATTATGGTGATCCCCTGGGCGAAATGCGCCTGGTAAGCAGAGTTTTTGAAATGTAAGGCCTTTGAATAAGACAAAAGGCTGCCTCATCGCTAACTTTGCAACAGTGCCGACAAAGGTTTATGGGCCGCTACGTTCGGTACCGGCTTCCTGACTGCGTTCCTGTCGTCTGTGATGAACAATATGCCGACGGTACTCATTGGCGCATTGTCTATAGACGGGAGCACTGCGTCCGGCATAGCCAGAGAGGCGATGATTTATGCCAATGTGATTGGCTGCGATTTAGGTCCTAAAATCACCCCGATAGGCAGTCTGGCAACCCTGTTATGGCTTCATGTGTTGGCACAGAAAAACATGACCATCACCTGGGGGTATTACTTCCGCACCGGCATAATCATGACTCTGCCCGTGCTGTTTGTCACTCTGGCCGCGCTGGCGTTGCGGCTCTCCGTCACTTTGTAATGAGATACAGATATGAGCAACATTACCATCTATCACAATCCGGCCTGTGGGACCTCACGTAACACGCTGGAGATGATCCGTAACAGCGGTAACGAACCAACCATTATTTATTATCTCGATACTCCCCCGACTCGTGATGAACTTATCAAACTGATTTCAGATATGGGTATTGGAGTACGTGCATTGCTGCGTAAGAACGTCGAACCCTATGAGCAGTTGGGTCTTGATGAAGACAAATTTTCTGATGAGCAGTTGATTGATTTTATGCTTCAGCATCCGATCCTGATTAATCGACCGGTTGTAGTAACGCCGCTTGGAACTCGTCTTTGCCGCCCTTCAGAAATTGTGTTGGATATTCTGCCTGAAGCTCAGAAAAGCGCTTTTACCAAAGAAGATGGCGAAAAGGTCATTGACGAAACAGGGAAACGGGTTAAGTAATTTTAACGGGCGTCTGTTCACTTCATGCAGGCGTCTGCTTTTCGCTCTTAGCTGCCTGTCAACCTGGTTGCATTGTGTTGGCGAAGGTCAAGTAAAATGCAAACGGGTAGTGAGGTCACATACAATTACGCAAACGGGCACGTCAGGAACGAAAATGTTTTTCTTTTCTGTACAGCGCAACGCTGTACCAGGCTGAACTCAGGAAAGCAAAAACGTTAATCACCATTCTTAATTCGTTACCCGGTTCTTTCCCCTTCAGCATCATCGTCATGACGATGCCGGCAACGATAATCCATGCCACGCCAGTCCAGAGACGCATTTTATCTGCCACTACGTTTATCAGGACAAAAGCAACGGACAGGGTTGCCCCCCATAATGCGGGGACAGGCTGAAACGGGTTATACAAAAGGTTAATCCCGGTAAACAGAGCAACGACAGCAAACATGACTGACATACGCATACTTTTTCCCTCCACTGACCCACTCTCCTTAACCTTCTTCTGGCTTCTGATATTCAGGTGCATTTGCGCGCGGCAGCTGCTGGCTGTTCAGCCTGTGAATACGCAATCTCTCCTGGAAATATTCACGGAGATGCTCTGGCTGTTCACGCGCCGCGAGCTCGGGCACAACAGGCTTGTTCATACGCTCCTGCCATGCGACGGCAGCGGCCGCTTTATCGACGGAGACTTTGTCCTGATCTTCTTTTGAGAAAGAGGCGATATTCCACTTTGACATCGGCATTACCGGGTAAGAAACAACTTAGCGGAGAGTATACCCTTTCGCCGATCCTGTCGCCTGGTAACGGAGAGCGCGAGTGCGGCGCCGCAGGCGCGGCGAGACGCCTCTCCGGCAGGCGCAGCCTGCCCGGGTTTTCGCGCGGGCTGACAGGCGCCCTCCTGCCCGACGCCTGGCATCCAGTCTACTGTTCTTTTCCACCCTGTAAGATGAAATGACCGCCGAGATACACGGCACACTGACAGGTCATATATTCGCAGATTTCATCCATGACCTGCGCGGTTGTCAGTTCCCGCTGGCCGGAATCACGGCGGCGGGCATTGATCAGGGCTTTGTACTGTCGCAGTATTTCGCGGGATTCTGGCGCAATATTCATCCGTATCATCCTTAACCGGCGGGATTCCCCCGCCGTGTATTATGCAGTCTCTGAAAACATGCCATCCAGGTCGTTAATCATTCCAGCGCGGCGTAAATGGCGTGGCATTCCGGGTGAAAGGTAATGTGATTCCAGAGCTGGGCATCACGCAGCATGTAAAGGTGGGTCAGGGCCGGGTTATTGCAATCATGCCAGGCCGCCAGACGACGGTTAACAGCCATGCTGGTCAGGATAATGCCCGCCGCGTCGGCACTGACGGTACGATCGAACCAGTTTTCCGTGTGAACCAGATGTACTCGCCCACAATCCGGCATCATGTAGCCACCGCCTTCCGGCAGCCGAATGAAGTACCAGAAACAACCTTCATACTCCGGCATCAGTTTTTTCGCCAGGGCGTACACCTGTAACTCCGCGATCATAAAATCATTGCCGAACATGTACGGCAGGAAGGAAAGTCGATCGGACTCTTCAACATTCAGGACCGCGCGCGTTTTCAACTGCATGGTAAAAACCTCCGTAATCACATGGACTGCGACACCGGGCGGTGCCGTGCCTCCATAACAGACGGGCGGTCAGTCGGGAATGCAGGGGCGCAAGGGAAGCCGCAGCCTGACGCACACGGCAGGCGGGAGCTGAAGGGTGAGTCCGTGAAAACTGAGCGGGCGAACGACCGGAAGAACCCGGCTGACGGGAAGGAGGGACCGGGTGACCGCCGCGGCGAAGCGCACCCTTGCATTCGCGACAGCCCGGCTACGATGGAGGCACGGCACAGCCCGCATACGCCACAGTGATATCAGAGAGTGGTTTTCACCGATAAGGCCCGGAAACCGGGCCGGGTGAACGCGGAGCCGGCACGGGGACATCCTTTTAGCACTGGTCCTCTTACGC
This sequence comes from Klebsiella huaxiensis, assembly GCF_003261575.2. GTDB lineage: Bacteria > Pseudomonadota > Gammaproteobacteria > Enterobacterales > Enterobacteriaceae > Klebsiella > Klebsiella huaxiensis. The sequence continues at coordinate 107,720 of NZ_CP036176.1, forward strand.
CGGCAGGCAAAAAAGGGAAGGACTCCCCTTTCCTCCCCCCGGCGGTTCCTTACACTGATCGGATTGTTGAAAATGCATTGCAGACAAGGGTGATTTCTGCGCGCGCTTCTGCCATGACCTCATGTAGCAGGGTTAAATCCATCCACCGGCGCGGAGGCTCTCCCGGAGTACGTAACACATCGCACATCTGCCCACACGCCAGGATCTGATCCACTTTGTCGCTGATAACAAAGAACTCAACGGCACTGTAGCGCGCGCCTTTGTTGAGGATGGCATCAAGCACCACCGGTACATTGTCGTCATCCTCGTCCAGCCAGCAGGGCATATCATTTTCTTTCACAACCAGACGGAAATTTCGTGTCTGGCGGTAAAACAGCGTTTCCCCGCGAGTGGTCAGCGCGGCCTCTATCCGGCGAGCATCCTCCCGAACCTGCCGGGAGATATTCCGGACGGCATGAAACAGACAATCGGTTACAGCGTGAATTTCCGGCTCCGTCAGCCATTCCCCGGCCCAGGGAAAGGATATTTGTGTCCCGTCCTCCGGAAGCTGTGGTGCGTCTGCATAACGGCTGCCGGATAAAATAATCTGCGCGGGCGTCCCGGCTATTTTTGTCATGGCAGTTTGCAGCTCTGCGGGTACGCCACCGGTACAAAGCAAAGGAAGCAGATGAACCATATTTGCCGCATCCAGACGGACATACATGCTTATCCATCCGGGTTTGTTTACCGGATCACGCTGATCAACATCGGTATGGTCAGGCCATCCATAATCAGCTATCAGATCACGCGCGCGGCGCATCACCAGGGCGTTTAGTGTGGTGGTTTCCTGCATGGTATCGTCCTCGAAACAGGTTAATGACACGCCGCCCGGGCGGCGTGCAGATTTCAGTTTTTCAGTAATGCGCGCACTTTCGCCGTATCAGAAAGGCGACGGGTCACGCTTTCCGGCACCGGATGGTTATCATCCCGGGCGGCCCATTCCCTGTGCCATAACGCCTGTTCGGCGGTCGTCAGCAGGGTTTCGAGCAGGTCAGCCGGCACCAGGACTCCCGCAACGGCCTCTTTCACTTCCTCGATCAGGCTCATCACCGCACCGGCAGACACACCCGACTCAAGCCGCTGGTCTTCCGGTATGGCGTCCATGCGCTCCAGCACCGCCTTTATGTCCTGTTCAGAAACGACACATTCCATCCCGCCGGCCAGCGCTTCGATATCCTCCGGGGACCAGACAATCAGGTTCAGCGGGGTTTCTGCGGGATAGTGCTCATTCAGCAACCGGCAGAGGGTTTCACAGGTTCCGTACATATTTTTTCTCCGTTGATACTGTGGGGCGGCACCGCCGCCCGCTGTCAGTCCTGAAAACTTTCATCCAGCATCAGGGCGATATTGAATGCCTTGTCCAGCAGTTCGCTGATACGCCGCAGACTCATGCCAGCCAGCCGTTCAGGCAGCCCGTCATGCCGGTAGTGATACTTTTCTTCCAGCACAGTGAGGGTGGTTTTCAGGTCGCACAGGTTGTTCGCCAGCCCGGCCATATCGCGGCGCAGGGTTTCGTGTCCGCCGTAGTTCATTACGCGGCCTCCGGATAAAAGACGTCGTTGGCGGCCGGGCGCTGCATGGCGCGCTGTACCGCTGACAGGCGGGCAATCCCCGCTTTGTGGTACTGCTCCATCAGTTCAATGCCGATGTAACGGCGCCCAGACTGGAGGGCTGCCACGCAGGTGGAGCCTGAGCCGGCAAACGGATCGAGAACAATGGCGTTCGGGTGTGTGAAGCTCTCGATCAGAGGTTGCAGGCTGGTAACGGGTTTTTCGGTCGGGTGGTGGCGGTTGCCGCTGTATTTCCAGCTCAGCACGTCCGGCAGCGGGTCCTGCGGCAGCGGCGGGCGCCCTTTCGCCAGGATATAGGCGCATTCATGGCGGTAGCCGACAAACGCGGATTTGGACGAGTACGTTTTGGTGAACACCAGATGCCCGACCACGCTGAACCCGGCGCTTTTCCATGCGGCCATAAAACGATCGACGCGGTTCCAGCCGTAAAAACTGACCATCAGCGCGTCTTTTTTGAGTACGCGATACATCTGATTGCAGGCAGGCTGGAGCCACTCGTCGGTTTTGTCCCCGGCAAGGGTGCGGCCGGCGCGGTCACGGAAGCCGACCAGGTACGGGGGATCGGTCAGAATGAAATCGACGGCGCGATCGGGAAAGCCGCCCATAATATCGATACAGTTACCCAGGATAAAACGGGACATAAGGATACCTCGTGGTGACAGGGGGCACCCAGGAGGACGTCGGTACGACGTCCGTTCCCTGCTGCCCGGAGCCTGTACGCCGCGACCGGTAACGGGTCAAGCTGACCGTGGAATACCGCAGCCGTCAGGCTTTCCGACGGCAAGGCTATGCCGCGAAAGCGGCTTGAAGGGCGCTCCTCAAAAGGCGAGTGGATGGCGTAAAATCACAACAACGCCGGACAGGAGCGGAAAAGCCGCCCGTCCCGTGTCCGCCCGGGCGCGGCACACTGGCTCCGGGCAGTGACTATTCCCGCGCCAGGCGCGGCATCGATGCGGAGCAGCGCGACATCATTATTTTCTGAAGTACCGGGCAGGAGAGGTAAAGGCGCCCACACAGGCACCGTGCGGCAGCGGACGCACAGGTGAACGGGTGAACGGCGGAAGAAACTTTCGGGAACCCGCTATCCACAGAGCGTCTGTTTAACTCTGTGGATAACCTGGAGGCAGCTGGCGGAGAAGAGCCATAAGGCAGGCGTCGCGTTAACTGTTCTTTTTTTGAGCAGAGTGAAAAGAATATCAGCGTGGCCGGGGCTTGTCTCCGACCAGGGACAGGCCGATATAAACCCCCGCCCCCCAGATAACCTGTGACAACACGAAGATCCACAGCGGGACGTCGAACACCAGAAGCGGAAGCAGGCACACGGTGACAATGCCAATCAGTTGACTGCCGTATTTTCTGCGTACAGGTTCACTGCTGTCGACCGGGACGCCGGCAAACCGGAGAACATTTCTGAAGCCGGGTGACATAAAGACCTCTTCGGGAATGAAATGCATTTGATATTAGTATATTACAGGATAACGGGGTCAGTGCCGTCCTGGCATGCGTTTTTGTTACATGACACTTTTTTTCGCCATCACAGCAGGGAGTTAGCGTGGGGAGGCGTAAAGAGGCTTGCAAAAACAAGCAGCCGGTAAAATAATTACTGTATATATGTACAGTAAAGGGAATAAAACGGTGAAATTCACATCTGCAGCACTCAACCCCGGAATACTTACTCTTCCGCTTTTCACTGAACGATGCGCGGCAGGCTTCCCCTCCCCTGCAGCCGATTACACCGAATCAGAACTGGACCTCAACGAGTATTGTATTCGCCGGCGCCACTCGACCTATTTCGTCAGGGCCATCGGAAACTCGATGACGGACATCGGTCTGTATTCCGGCGATCTGATGGTCGTCGATAAAGCGGAAAAACCCCGGCATGGCGATATCGTTATTGCCGAGATTGAAGGGGAGTTTACCGTCAAGCGGCTTCTGCTGACCCCCCGCCCTGCCCTGCAGGCGATGAACCCGGCTTATCCTAACCTGTACCCGGACCCGGAAACGCTGCAGATATTTGGCGTGGTGACCGCGTTTATTCATAAAACACGGGATACGGACTGATGTACGCCCTGGCCGACGTGAATTCGTTCTATGCCAGCTGCGAGAAGGTGTTTCGCCCTGATTTGCGAGGAAAACCAGTGGTTTGCCTTAGTAATAACGATGGCTGTGTAATCGCCCGAAGCGCGGAAGCCAAACGCCGACTGGGCATCAAGATGGGCACCCCGTGGTTCCAGCTGAAGGACACACAGTTCCCTGAGAAGCTGCACGTGTTCTCCAGTAATTATGAGCTTTATGCGAGCCTCAGTAACCGCGTGGTTGCGCTGCTGGAAGAGTTATCTCCCCGCGTTGAGCAGTACTCCATCGACGAATGCTTCCTGGACGTCAGCGGTATCAACCACTGTATAGACCTGGAAGCCTTCGGCACGCAGCTGCGTGAGCACGTTCGCAATGGCACCGGCCTGACGATCGGAGTCGGTATCGGCGCCACAAAAACGCTGGCGAAGTCGGCGCAGTGGGCATCAAAAGAGTGGCCGCAATTCCGCGGCGTGCTGGCGCTGACTCCGGCCAATCCGCGGCGAACGGCAAAGCTGCTATCCCTGCAGCCGGTTGAAGAAATATGGGGGGTTGGAAACCGGATAGCGAAGAAACTGAAAGTGATGGGGATCACCACGGCGCTGCAGCTGTCCCTGACTAACCCGACGTTCATCCGGAAAAACTTTAACGTGGTACTCGAGCGAACGGTCCGGGAGCTGAACGGAGAGAGCTGCATTTCGCTGGAGGAAGCAACGCCGCCCAAACAGCAGATCGTCTGCAGTCGCAGCTTCGGGCAGCGGATCACCACCTATGATGAGCTCCGCCAGGCCATATGTCAGTACGCTGAGCGGGCAGCTGAAAAACTGCGCGGTGAGCGCCAGTACTGCCGGCACATTTCCGCATTCATCAAAACCTCGCCGTTCGCCGTCAAAGAGCCGTACTACGGAAATATCTCGACGGAAAAACTGAGTACGCCAACGCGCGATACCCGGGACATTATCGCTGCTGCGGTTAACGCGCTGGACAGGATCTGGGTACCTGGCCATCGCTACGCAAAAGCCGGCGTCATGCTGAACGATTTCAGTCCAAATGGAGTCTCTCAGCTGAACCTGTTCGATGAGATACAGCCGCGGCCGCACAGTGATGAACTGATGAAAGTCCTCGATGGCATTAATCACTCAGGGCTTGGTAAGATCTGGTTTGCCGGCAGAGGTATTGCTCCTGAGTGGCAGATGAAGCGGGAGATGTTGTCGCCGGCATATACAACCCGCTGGAAAGAGTTACCGGTTGCCAGGTTTTAACCCGGCATGGCTCAGCCCGGGTCTGGCTTGCATGGCCACCAGGATGGGAACATGCAAAACAGGAAAAGTTATTCATCGATGAGCTATGGACAGCTCATCCAGCTTTCCATGAGAAGAAAAATAACTTATCGTTTAAAAAACCGGGTATCACTCTTTTATCAATAACTCTGGCAAATTAAAGGAATGCAAATGATAACTTTGGTAACTCTGGCCATCATCTCCATACCTGTGATCTATATTCTATGGGATAAGTATATTCGAATATACCCACTCTCCTACTTCGGCATCGGAGACGTGCAGCGTGTTGCCAACTGGGAAAATCCTGAATGGCGAGTGCGGGTTTTTTCTCGAGGCGGTATGACCAGCCATGAGTGGATAAAAATCAACACCTGTCAGCTTGAGGCGTTCAAATCAGAGCTGCAACGCAGAAAAGCTAAGTTTCCCTCCTCAGATTGAAAACGTCATAGCTTCTTCATGATGGATACTCAGGTAATTGCGATCAGTTATACAGCCCTCTCCCGGTTTTATCCTCCGTTTTTACGGATAATCAATATAGCTACCTCCGCCTATTAGATGGTTGGCATATACTGTGTCGGTCATGCCATCGTAGCCCCTTTCCTAACCCGTAGCTCTGAAATACTGTACGTAACGGGCCAGATACTCCTGAGACCGATCGGCCTGGAGGGATAGCCGCCGAGGAAATTATTTGTTTCCTGCCGAGCAATATCTTTTCACTCACTGCCGGCCTGCAGATGCGGAGTGCTTCCATATCCTTCGTTTATTTGACGGTGAGTGTAGGCCGGCAGGGTAATGTGAGCAGCATTATGTTCAAATGGGACCACGGTCCCAGCAGGCTGGCCGACGGTAGGAACATTGATTATGTAGGACCACGGTCCGAGCTGACCGACTGGCAGTGGGATCATTGATTAAATGGGACCACGGTACCAGCAGGCAGAACAACGGTAGCAGCATTGATTATGTGGGACCACGGTCCCAGCAGGCTGACCGACGGTGGATGCATTGACTAGGTGGGACCGCGATCCCAGCTGGCTGACCGCCGATGGGTGCATTAACTAAGTGGGCCACGGTCCCAGCTGGCTGACCGCCGCTCGGTGCATTAACTAAGTGGGACCACGGTCCCAGCTGGCTGACCGCCGCTCGGTGCATTAACTAAGTGGGACCACGGTCCCAGCTGGCTGACCGCCGATGGGTGCATTAACTAAGTGGGACCACGGTCCCAGTTGGCTGACCGCCGCTCGGTGCATTAACTAAGTGGGACCACGGTCCCAGCTGGCTGACCGCCGATGGGTGCATTAACTAAGTGGGACCACAGTCCCAGCTGACTGACCGCCGGTGGGTGTATTGATTAAGTGGGGCCACGGTGCCAGCTGGCTGACCGCCGATGGGTGCTTTAACTAAGTGGGACCACGGTGTCAGCTGGCTGACTGCCGGTGGGTGCATTGATAAAGGTGGGACCGCGATCCCAGCGGGCTGAGCGCCGATGGGTACATTGACTAAGTGGGACCGCGGTCCCAGATAACTGATGGCGGATGATTAGGGAAATATAGAAAGGGTAACCAATAAAGAATAAGGGTCGTTATGGTGAAGAACTTCTGAAATTAAAATTCTCCACCGTTCGGTATGTTATGAAGCTGTAGATCCCAGTTCTTTTAAAATGGCTTCAATTCTTTCAATACATTCTGCAGGCAAGCGCGTTCTGTCGAGGTTCAGTATAACTTTATCCCCCTTGTAGAGAGCAGATGCACCTGGTGCGTATTGATGCCGCGAGCTCAGATTAGATCTAACCGCAGGTGTATTTTTCAGAACAGCGGTCAGTAAAGTAATAACCTCATCGGCTTCAAAAATCACTCCCGCTTTCTTTTGCCCATGCAGGTTAGCAGCCTGTTTTATCAGTAATTCCTCTTTATCGGCAAAAGCTTTAAAGAGGGTTTCACCTGCCCGGGCTGAAAGTTCCCCAGGATGAGAGAAGAGGGCAACAACCGATTTTGGCAATCTGGATGTATTGATACAGCGACTGATAATCTTGCGCGAGATGTTTTCGGCATCGGCAAGCGCAGAGATATTGCCGGCAAATTCATTCTGCAGGCGAGTTGCATAACGATGCCCTCGTTCATAGGCGCTGGTTGGACGATAGTCATTACCTAGCCGTGACAGCGCCGCCATTTGTTCATCATCAAGGTCGCCGACAAGGATCCGATAGTCACTGGATGTCAGGATGGCAGCTTTTCGTCGACGACTACCATCCGCAATCTCAATAACACCTGAAACCCGACGCCCGAAAGCAGGTGTTTGCTGGCCTGCCAGTAAGAAGGATGGTATCAGGTCGTCCAGAGCGTCTTCTGTCAGAAGCTCCTGATCACGTTCATTACCTGACCAGACTCTGGAGTTACCTTCAACCGAGCTACCTGGGATAACTTCCAGTGTAAATTTGACTTCTCGCCCACATACAGGCAGAGCGATTGCATTTCCACGGGCCATTGCCCCAACACGAGCAATCAACGAATCAACCATTGGCGCGGCCGGAGCGGGGGACGTTGCCACTTCCGCAGGTGCGGTACTCGCAGAATGTTTTGGAATGACGGGGGCGCGTTTCATTATCTAATCTCCCAACGTGGTTTAATCAGGCGATCAAAAATTTCGTTGCAAACAGGCTCCCAGATAGACAGTGCATTACGCCAGGCGCCAGTGGAGGAACGCTGATCGATAGCCTGTTCGAAAACCGTTCTCATACGGATCTGACCTTTACCGACTTCATCCGTTTCGCGGACAACATTCTTCAAAACCATACTTCCCCAGGCATCTCGGATCTGCTCTTCCATCCAGGGAGACTGCGAACCATTGTTGTTAGAGTATTTAGTTAACAGGATGCGGACATCCGGCTCAAATCCTTTCAGATCAACGTTCTTCAATAAGTCACGCAGCATGTCAAAAAACTGCAGAGCGGAGGTGTAATCGAATAATTCTGCAGGCGTTGGTACAATCAGCACGTCGGCCGCACAAACCACATTGATAGTACCTATACCCAGGTTGGGTGCGCTGTCGATCACGATGACATCATAGTCATGAGCCACTGTTTCAATGGCTAAACGCAGCATCAGATGCGGATCGGTTGGCAGTTTTCCTTCATCAAACTTACCCATCAGTTCGGTTTCAATCCGATGTAATGCCAGGCAGGATGGAATGATATCGAGACCTGGCCAGCAGGTAGGTTTTACCGCATAGCTGGCATCATCTTTTTCGCCAAGATAGAAGGGGAGTAACGTGTCTTCAGCATGAATATGGAGATCGGGTACCCATCCGTGATACATCGATGCTGTTCCTTGCGGGTCGTTGCCTTCAACAAGCAAAACACGTAACCCTTTCAGAGCAAGATCCTGAGCAAGGTGAACAGAAACCGACGTTTTATAAACGCCACCTTTGTGAGCGGCGACGCCGATAACCGGTGGGAAGGCATCCTCTGAACGCCGCAGACGGGTACCAAAAACATCCCGCATGTGATTGATTTGTTCGATGGTATAGCCGACACGTTGTTCAACTCTGCCGCGGGTTTCAAGATCGGGGTGTGGCAGACGGCCTGCTTTCTCTGCATCCCTGATGGCCTGAGACGATACCCCAACTAAATCAGCGGCTTCACCAATCCTCCAGCGGCGGGTAATTTTGCGAGCCTCAGGGCTGTCATCATTGAATTGGGCAATCGCAATTGCTTTAGTCATTTCGTGGCCAGCGGTTATGCACTGGTTAAGTGTATCCATTAGTCCCATATTGAGCATCCTTTAATCATCACTTTGCATTATTTTATTAAATCTTGGAATTTAATGCAAAGCAACAATAAAAACGCAAAGTGAACTAAAACATGCAAAGTTGCTCACGAAATAGGCAGTTATCGATCTAGATCAGATGAGATTTCACGGATACTGCATACCGCAGTCAATAATAGTTACTACCGCTCGCCGCAGAACGCTTTCGCGCTCCGTGAGAAAGCGTTGAGGAAGCGGAAAAGAGCTGAACTTACTGAAAGCACTGACGCGCTGATGCCAATTACGCACACTAAATCTTTCCTGCTGTGAATATTCACTGTGGCATGCAATATATTGACTGTGGTATGCGATTCTATTATTCAGAGTGGCCAAAAGAGCCGATGAAGGTTACGTACTACAGTCAAGATTTGATCTGGTCGGGGAGTAGTGCGACATCATGACGATGAACTCATCGCGAGGTGTATTAAAAATATCACACCAGGTGACGGACTTACGTCAATTTTGATGTGAACTGGTCTGGCAGAGTTATTCATAGTGTCGATCCAATAAATGATCCTATAGAGATCATAGTGAGATCATAAAGAGATCCCCGGATCGTTTGAGCCCCCGTGTTGACTGGTCTTAAGGGGGCTCAGCATTGACTATAGCGTGTTAAATGTTGACTGACGTATGCATTATCTAATACTGTGATATGCAACGGTATTTACTGAGGTATGTATTTCCGTTGACTGAGATATGCATTTATACTTGCCCTTGTGGATAACCGTTGGGATCAAAG